>DDIP01000122.1:251-6871 GCA_002338605.1 Proteobacteria bacterium UBA1847
CCCGGTAGCGGCGGCAACCGCGGCTTCGTCGGCCGGACGGGAATCTACGAGCTGATCACGGTCAACGACGCGATGCGTGAGATGATTCATGATGGCGTCAGTGAACAGGAACTCGAGCGACACGCGAGGAAGTTCAGTACCAACATCCGCGCTGACGGCTGCCGCCTGGTGTTGTCCGGTCGTACAACACTGGATGAAGTATTGCGCGTCACCCGCGAAGACTAGGCTCGACACATGGGTGCCTTCGAATACGTTGCGATGGATCAGGCCGGCAAGCAAACCAAGGGTTTGCTTGAAGGCGATACGCCAAAGCATGTTCGGCAACAGCTTCGCGATCGAAAACTGTTGCCGGTCAGCGTTACTGAAGTTGCCCACAAGGAGGCTCGCCGACAGCGCAGCTTTTCACTGCGCAAGGGCATCTCATCCGGCGAACTCGCGCTGATCACGCGGCAAATGGCATCGCTTTCGCAATCCGGTATGCCGCTTGAAGAAACCCTGCTCGCTGTTTCGCAGCAAAATGACAATCCGCGGACACAGAGCATTCTGCTGGGCGTCCGCGCCAAAGTCATGGAGGGTCATACGCTGGCCGACGGGCTCGGTGAATTTCCGCAAGCCTTCCCGGAGCTGTACCGGGCCACGGTCGCTGCTGGCGAAAACTCGGGTCACCTCGACATCGTGCTTGAGCGGCTTGCTGACTACACGGAATCGCGCCAGGAGCTTCGCCAGAATATCACCAACGCGATGGTCTATCCGGTTGCGCTGATCGTCATGGCCCTCGGTATCATCAGCTTCATGCTGGCAACCGTTGTGCCGAAAATCGTCGGTGTTTTTGAAAGCACACGGGCCGAGTTGCCGGGACTGACGCGTGGTCTGATTGCAACCAGCGATTTCCTGCGTGACCACTGGTTGCTGCTGATAATCGGCATTGCCGGCGTGATATACGGCCTGTGGTGGTTACTGCAGCAAGAAGGTCCACGTCGCCGTTACCATCGGTTTTTGCTGCGCATGCCGATTACCGGTCGTCTGACGCGCGGGATCAACACCGCACGCTTCACACGGACACTCAGTATTCTTGCCGGCAGCGGAGTCCCCATTCTTGAAGCCCTGAAAATTTCATCGGAAGTCGTTGAAAATCTGCCGATGCGGGATGCCGTTACCGAAGCGACTGTCCGCGTTCGTGAGGGTGGCTCAATCAGCAAATCACTTGCTGCAAGCAGGTTGTTTCCGCCGATGATGATCCACCTGGTGTCGAGTGGCGAATCCGGCGGCCGACTCGAAGAAATGCTCGGTCGTGCCGCTGCGGGGCAGGAGCGCGAAGTCAATGGCCTAATTGCCGCATTACTTGGTATATTGCAGCCATTGGTGATCGTGTTGATGGGCGGCATCGTGCTATTGATTGTGCTTGCGATCTTGCTGCCCATTTTCGAGATCAATAATCTTATTCGATAATTGGGTCTTTACGACTGATGAGGTGTGGGATGGTCGGCGATATTAATGATATTGATGACATCGATGATATTGATGATGTAGAAGACGACGATTCGGTCGATGATGACGATGACGACATTGCGGGTGCGATAGCAGACGGCGACATCGAAGTTGATTTTGGTGAAACAGTTGGCGATCTTTCTGCGGAATTCAACGTGGAAGAGCTGGTCGCCAGGATTGAAGCGACAGATGCAAAGGATGTGGCTGAACGCGCGAGAATTCGCAAGCGACTTGAAGAAATTCGAGAGATGAAAGAAAGCGAGCTGGACGATACCTATAATTTCAAGTTCGATGATGACTAGCGACTAACGAAAGTCCCTGGAGCTCACACTCAGGTCCCCCAGCATTTCTGAATGGTCAAACAGTTGTCGTGCGATGACATGGATGACCTTCCCTTCGATCTGCAACTCCCCGGCAATACCGAGCAAGCGCGCATTCAGTAATGCCGCGCGATACTCCTCGGCAATCTTCTTCCAGAGAATCGCATTGATTTGCCCGGTTTCGTCCTCCAGCGTCACGAACGTCACACCACTCGCCGTACCGGGTCGCTGTTTGGTGATAACCAACCCTGCAACGTTAATCACCTGACCATTTAGTCGTCCGGGTAATGTTGCTGCGGTGACATAGTTGTAACGGTCCAGGTGATAGCGTAACAGGCACAT
Source organism: Proteobacteria bacterium UBA1847 (assembly GCA_002338605.1). Taxonomy (GTDB): domain Bacteria; phylum Pseudomonadota; class Gammaproteobacteria; order Steroidobacterales; family Woeseiaceae; genus UBA1847. Next base: position 2,402 of record DDIP01000122.1, read on the forward strand.
CGGATGCCGTTCGAGCGTGAGGCCCGTACTTTGGTAATCCGCGACGATGTTCTGGCCTTCAGTGGGTTGCTTCAACATTGGCATTGCCTCGAAGCCCTGCATTGACTGAAACAGGGGTAAGGGCTTTTCAGCGCCGGCAACCGCCCAACGCGCACGATGTCGGTCACCGGCAAGTGTTCGCAACGCACCCGATGTCGCCAGTACATTGAGCTCGCGTCGATCGAGACCGGCGCGTTCCAGCAGGCTTTGCACCTGTCGATACTCACCGTGTGCACGCTCGGCAACAATTCGTCGACCAGCCTCCTCTGACAGGCCTTTGACCATGCGTAAACCCAGGCGTAAGACTGCCGCGCTGCCCTCGCCGTGTTCGAGACTGCAGTCCCAGTCGCTGTGATTAATATCCACGGCATTGACCTCGACACCGTGGCGTCGGACATCCTGCACAAGCTGTGAAGCGGAATAAAAGCCCATCGGTTGGCTGTTCAGCAATGCGCAGGTAAATGCTGCCGGCGTGTGGCACTTCAACCAGCACGACACATAGACCAGCAGAGCAAAACTCGCCGAGTGCGATTCCGGAAAACCGTATTCTCCGAAGCCCTCGATCTGGCGAAAAATCTGCCGCGCAAAACTTTCATCGTAACCGCGTTCACGCATGCCAGAGATCAACTTGTCTTCGAAAGGACCCAGGCCTCCGCGCCGCTTCCAGGCCGCCATCGCGCGTCGTAGCTGATCGGCTTCACCGGGCGAAAAACCTGCTGCCACCACGGCCAGCTGCATCACCTGTTCCTGGAAAATGGGCACGCCCAGGGTGCGCTGCAACACGCCTTTCACTTCTTCGCTGGGATAGTTGACGGCCTCCTCGCCATTTCGCCGCCTGAGGTAGGGGTGCACCATGTCACCCTGAATCGGGCCCGGCCGGATAATTGCGACTTCGATCACCAGGTCGTAATAGCACCGCGGTTTCAGTCTTGGCAACATCGCCATTTGCGCACGCGATTCAATCTGGAACACGCCCATCGTGTCGCCGTCGCAGATCATGTCGTACACGCGCGGGTCTTCGGCCGGCACGCTGGCCAGCGTGTAGTCCCGGCCGTCGAATTCGCGAATCAAATCGAAACTGCGCCGAATCGCTGTCAGCATGCCAAGACCCAGTACATCGACTTTCAGAAGACCCAGGTCCTCGAGATCGTTTTTCTCCCACTGGATCACTGTACGATCCGGCATCGTTGCGTTCTCGATGGGCACCAGCTCGTACAACGGCGCATCGGAAATGACAAAGCCACCCACGTGCTGCGACAAATGCCGTGGAAAGCCGATGATTTCGCGCACCAGGTACAGGAGTCTCTTGATAATCGGGCTGTCGGGATCGAGTCCGGCTTCGAGGATGCGGCTGTCATCAACCTTGCGACCATCCCACCACTGCATCGAGCGGGACAGGCGGCTGATCTGCAAATCGCTTAAACCGAGCACCTTGCCAACATCGCGCAATGCACTCCGTGGACGATAAGTAATCACCGTGGCAGCAAGCGCTGCCCGTTCACGTCCGTATTTGGCGTAGAGGTATTGAATGACCTCTTCACGGCGTTCGTGTTCGAAATCAACATCGATGTCGGGCGGTTCGTTGCGTTCCTTCGAAATAAAGCGCTCCACGAGCACCTGCATGCGATCCGGGTCGACTTCGGTAATCCCCAAACAAAAACAAACCGCCGAGTTCGCGGCCGACCCCCGTCCCTGGCAAAGAATCTGCTGTGATCGCGCGAACGCGACAATGTCCTGCACGGTGAGAAAATAGGATTCGTACTGCAACTCGGCGATCAGCTTCAACTCGTGTTCGACAAGCGTGTGGACTTTGGCAGGGACACCACCCGGCCAGCGCCTTTGCATACCTTCCTCGGTGAGCGTCCTCAAATAACTGGCCGGCGTCTCCCCTGCCGGTATCAGTTCACTCGGGTACTCGTAGCGCAATTCGTCGAGCGAAAAATCGATGCGCTCGGCAATGCGGACCGACTCGGCCAGAAGCTCCGCCGGATAGATACGCTCCAGGCCCGCCAGTGATCGCAGATGACGCTCACCGTTGGCGTACAAGGCAAAGCCTGCCTTGTCGATGGTTGTACCCAGGCGAATGGCCGTCACGGCATCCTGCAGTATGCGGCGTGCACGAATATGCATGTGCACATCACCTGAGGCCACCAGCGGCAGCTTCAGGCGTCGGCCTTCGGCACCTAGTTTTTCCAGCTGCTCGCGTTGCCGGCCATCGGCGAGTAACTCAACAGCGATCCACAAGCGATCACGAAAGGTCTCGCGTATCCAGTGATCTTCAACATCGAGTGTCAGGTCTTTGTCCGGCACCCATAACACAAGGCAACCGGGCAAGCCGCTTTCAAAGTCGAGTCGCGTCAACGCGTAACTGCCCTTCTCTGCTGCACGTCGTGCATTCGTGATGAGCTGGCAAAGCGCTGCATAACCCCGAATGTTCTGCACCAGCACAACCAGCTTGCGACCGCTTTGCAGGCGCAACTCGGACCCAATGATCAGTTTTTTTAAGCCCGCCTGTTTGGCGGCTGCATGTGCGCGCACGATGCCCGACATCGAACACTCGTCGCTGATCGCGAGCGCTTCATAGCCGAGTTCCGCAGCCATCTCAACCAGTTCTTCCGGATGGGAGGCTCCGCGTAAGAACGTAAAATTACTGAGTGCATGTAATTCGGCATAACGAATACCGCCGGGCGCCTTAGCCGAAGATGCCATGCAGGTACCAGTCCGGCTTTCGCTGTCGATTGCGAAAAACCCACAGACGCATGCCAGCGCTGTTCAGCGCCGTGTAGTAATCGCGCGAAATACTGCACTCATCCCACCAGCCGGTTTCAAGTCGTTCGGGCCCGTCCAGCAGTGTTAACCGACAGCCTTTGTGCAGTGGGTATGCACCGTCTGCCGGTAACAAGGCGGGTTCCGGCAACATCCACAACGGACGCTGCAGGTCGCTCCTGTTCACCAGGATCGTGACGGACCGGTCCGACAAAGGATGCTGCAGGCAAAAGGCATACTCGGGGCGATGCTCGGCGACAATATTCATGGTATTGACGGATTGATCGCCGATGCGTGCGATCAGGCGCTCGGCGAGTTGTGTGATTGAATACCGCCGCCTCTGTTTGCCGCCCTTGAGGTGAAACCCTAACTTGCCGGTCTCGACCTGCAATGGCTGCGACAAACCGCTGCGCAAACGCACCGCGATGACGGCTGCTCGCAGGCGCAAGGTATCGAAGCGAATCTTCAGAAGGTCGAACCAGCGTGTCGCAGAACGATCCGCCAGCGCCGAGCCCAGCCATAATTCCGTGGCCGGGCCTTTGAGATGGAAAAAACTGAAACACAGGCGCTGTGTGCCGAGTTGCCGCGCCAGTAAAAATTGTTCGTGCGACAACAACAACTCATGGCAGATATTCAACAATAATTCGCGATCGGATTGTTCCTCGCTCATCTCGAAATCGGCACAGAAACGTTCGGGCGCACGCCATGAGTCACGCGGATCCGGCAAATGCCCCAATGCGCGATCGAGCTCGAGCAGGCGCTCTGAGCCAAAACGCCGCGCAAAACCTTCGCGCGGCAATCGCAGACAATCGCCAATGTGCTTAATGCCCATTCCGGCCAGCGCCGCGCGCTGCCCCTCTGGCCAGTGCAAACAGTCGAGCGGCAAAGCGCGCAACGCAGACGCCAGGTTTTCTTCGGCGCGAATACAGACACGTCGACCCGCTCTTGCAAGGCAGGTAGCACCCAGCGGCGTCGGCGCAATCGCCATCGCTGCCGAAAAACCCTGTTCATCGAGACCCTGTGCAATCGCCTGCCGTAATTTTGGCAGCCCGCCGAACAAGCGCAGGCTGCCAGCGATCTCCAGCAACAACACATTCTTGCTGGCAATGCTTACGAACGAGGAAAAACGTTCCAGCCAGGTTGCGAGCCGCTCCAGTACCTGTTGCTCGCGAACCGGGCTGCGTTCTTCAAGCTTAAGTGTTGGCAGCAGGGCGAGTGCTGCATTGGTTGACTGGCCGGGCATGATGCCCGCTGTCGCGGCCAGCGGGTCGGTCTGTAACACCCGGTAAATGCCATGCTGTTCTTCCACGATCGCGAGCGCCCCATCCGAAGTGCGACAGGCCTCCAGTGGCAGATTGGGCAGGTAGATACAAAACCACAGCCGGCGAACGCGCGTGGGTGTCAGGGATAAAGCGTGTGGCGGCGGCAGTGCCTCCGTAAACGGCAGGGTTTGCTGTTTACCAGAGGGGGCCAGATTAGGGCTACGACTTTTTCTGCGCCCTCCGGGCTCCGAAAGTCGTTGGGCGGTGTCCCGTAACGCGACGGGTGATTTCCATGCCCGGGACATGATTAAAGTAAGTTATTTAAAACAGTCGGGCGACCACCGCGACTTTTCATGATATGAACGTGTGTGCCCTGCCCGGTGGATTGCAGCTCCAGCCGCCG
>DDIP01000458.1 GCA_002338605.1 Proteobacteria bacterium UBA1847
CAACGCGCGCGAGGAAGATTCGGAGGAACTCCGTATCGCCACCAACCTGCTGCGCCGCCGGCACCTTGTCATTCTGGCAAGCCTCAGGGAAAGTGCTCTCGATGAGGCCCTGGCACACGATGTCCACAGCTTCGATGACGCAGTACTGTATGCAGCGACAAACCAGTACCTTGACGCCCGGCGAGAATCCCACAAACTGCTGCAGGCCGGTGGCGTATTTGTCGAGGACTGCCTCTGCGCCGAACTGCCGGCAGCCATTACGAATCGCTACCTCGCGATCAAGCGAGCCGGCCTGCTCTAGGTAGCACTCATCGGGCGCGCGACAACGACCTTGGTCCCGGCGGTGTGATCGTGCAGGCAACGCCGATCCGCCTTGAAAATCATCAGCGCGTTGACAAGACTCAATATCTGCCCGCCGATCGGAAGATACCCGAGCCCGAAATAAGGCAGGTAACGCAGTAGCATCAATTTCCAGAGGGGCACAAGCGAGCCATCATGGATGGATACGATTCGAGTGCCGACGGCCACCTTGCCGATTGTCTGGCCTTTCGTTGCAAGCAGGTAGCCATTAAGTGCCACAAACAGTACCAGTGAACTGAGCAACAGCAACGTATCCTCCGCCACCGTCGTCGTTTCCTGTCCTGCCAGGAACCCGTCCATCGCTCCAAACAGGTAGATGGCGCCAAAAAAAACCACGACTAGTATCACTGTATCGATGATTGAACCACCCAGTCGCAACCAGCGCCCGGCCAGTTCATTGTCCACCGATTGCGATACTTCAATATTTGCCTCGGGTGGCGCGTAAGGGTTGTCATCGACCATGCGTTATTCCGGTTCTTCCGCGAACTGCAACGAGATTAGTTTGTCGAACCGGTGAAAACAAGGACCTCGCTTTGATACCATGCCAGCCAAGCAAGGCATTTGCCTGCTGTCAGTCGCTGCAATCACAACGTGGATTCAAGAGTGTCTTTTTCAATTCAGTTTTTCGGCGCTGCGGAGCAGGTAACCGGCTCGCTGTACGTATTACGAACCGACCAGCACACGGTTCTGCTCGAATGTGGCCTGGTACAGGGATCTCGAAAAAGCGAATCACAGAATTTCGCCGAGTTTCCGGTAGCCATCGATGACATCGACGCTGTGGTCATCAGTCATGCCCACATCGATCATTCCGGTCGCATCCCGCTGCTGTTCAAGCGTGGATATGAGGGTCCCGTGTATACGCACGAGGCAACGCTTGCCCTGTGCGAGATCATGTTGCCCGACTCGGGCTACCTGAACGAAAAGAATGCCGAGTGGGAAAACAGGCAGCGCCGCGAGAAAGGTCTGGATCCGATCGAGGCGCACTACACGCGCGAGGACGCGGAGGCTTGCCTCCCGTTGTTCCGCGGCATCGAATACGGCGATTCCGTTGAGATCGTACCGGGGCTGACACTACTGTTGCACGACGCCGGTCATATTCTTGGCTCCGCAATCGTCGAATTGAATTGCGACGATCAGGGGACAAAACGCAGCCTCGTGTTCAGCGGCGATCTGGGTTACGCCGAGGCGCCGGTCATGGAGCCCCCTGCCCGCCTGCAACATGCAAATCTCGTGGTCATGGAAAGCACCTACGGCGACCGGCTGCATCGGCCTTTCGACGAAACCATCGCGGAACTTGGAGAGGTCTTTGAATCAGCTCGCGCCTCGAAGGGCAACATCCTCATACCCGCGTTCACCGTCGGTCGTACGCAGGACCTCCTGTACCTGATGAAAGAACACGAACTCGCCTGGGGCCTCGAGTCCTGGCACGTCTATCTCGACAGCCCGATGGGAATCGACGCGACCCGGACCTACGCGCGCTACCGGGACCTCTACGGCGCCCACCTGTTCGGCGACGATGGATCACTGCCGGCTCTGCCCAATATTGTGGCAACCCGGTCCACCGAGGAATCGATGACGATCAATTCCATCAAGTCCGGCGCCATCATAATCGCCGGCAGCGGCATGTGCACAGGGGGTCGCATACACCATCATTTGAAAAACAATATCTCGCGCGAAGAATGTCACATTGTCATCGTCGGCTACCAGGCGGACGGTACGCTGGGGCGACGAATCGTCGACGGTGCCGGCGAGATTCGACTCTGGGGCCAGGACCACAAGGTTCGTGCCCAGGTTCACACCATCGGCGGGCTATCTGCGCATGCCGATCAGGCAGGGCTGGTTGACTGGTACCGCAACTTTGCCAGCCGACCGCCCGTCTACCTGGTGCATGGCGAGGAACGGTCGCAACAACCCTTGGCCGAGCGTCTCAGAAAAGAACTGCGAGCACCGGCCGAGATCGCGCGGCACGGCATGCGAGTCGATATCGCCTAGATCCCCACTATTTGGTTCGATAGAAGCCGAAATAGACAAAGGATTCGCGCGTTCTCTGGCCGGGGTCAACAGTGTCCGGTACCTTGTGGCGAACCGGCTCGAGACTTCGCAGGTATGCAGTAATCGCGGCGGTGTCTTCATCCGACAATTTCGCGTAGCCGGGCCAGGGCATGACGAGCCCGGGCCGCTTGCTGTGCCGGCCTTCGCCCTGCCGAATGGCCATGGACAGTTCCTTGTCGCTCCACGCGCCGATTCCCGTCTCAACATCAGGCGTTAGATTTGGCGCAAAGACGACGCCCGGGTAGCGGTTGTCCAGCGGCGACATATAAGCGATGCCGACGTCCGAGCCGCCGAGGAAATTGTCAATATCC
>DDIP01000181.1:0-635 GCA_002338605.1 Proteobacteria bacterium UBA1847
GTCTTAAAAGCGCGAAAGCCAACGCGCGGCTTGGGCAGGGCGATTACCTCGTTGCCGAAGCCGACGAAAGTGATGCATCTTTTGTGCACCTCAAGCCGATGCTGGCTGTTGTCACCAATATCGACGCCGATCACATGTCGACCTACGACGGCGATATTGAAAAGCTGAAAGGCAGTTTTATCGAGTTCCTCCATAACCTGCCTTTCTACGGGTTGGCAGTGGTGTGCACCGATGATACCGGCGTAAATGACGTACTCGGTGATATTGGTCGTTCGGTAACGACATACGGTACCAACGAAGATGCTGATGTCCGCGCGAGCAACATCGTATTTTCACAAGCGACAACGACTTTCGATGTGCATCGCAAAGGAACCGACAGCACGTTGCATGTGAGGTTGCAGCTGCCGGGTATGCACAATGTACGCAATGCGCTAGCCGCGATCGCCGTTGCCGACGAATTGCAAATCGGCGATGAATCCCTCGTCCGGGCGCTGGAGAGTTTCGAAGGTATTGACCGTCGATTCCAGCGATTGGGCGACGTGGAAACAGCCGTCGGCACTGTGATGCTGGTTGATGACTACGGCCACCACCCGACTGAAATCGCAGCGACGTTGGCGGCTGCCCGAACTGGCTGG
>DDIP01000181.1:766-2847 GCA_002338605.1 Proteobacteria bacterium UBA1847
AGTTGTACTGGTCTTCCAGCCGCACCGCTATTCGCGCACACGCGACCTGATGGATGATTTTGCAACGGTCCTGGGTGATGCCGATGTGCTTTTGCTCCTGGATGTCTATGCTGCCGGCGAAGATCCGATTGCCGGTGCCGACGGTCGGGCGATGGCACGTGCAGTTCGAACGCGTGGTGCGGTTGAGCCGGTATTTGTGAAGTCGCTGGACGATGCACAGCCGGTGCTTATGGACTTGCTGCGGGATGGCGACCTGGTCCTGATGATGGGTGCCGGAGATATCGGAGCATGGGCTCACGATTTGCCGGAACGTATCCGTCGTGCCCCGGCGCTGAAGGTGCACCAATGATGGCATCCGCACAGGACCTCAGCGTGAAGGGCGAGATTCGGTATGACGAACCGATGGGCCGGCATACGTCCTGGCGCGCCGGTGGTCCGGCCGAGATGTTCTTCGTACCAGCAAGTATCGAAGACCTCAGCGAGTTCCTGCAGGCGCTTGATCGTGATACACCGATTTTCTGGCACGGCGTGGGAAGCAACTTGCTGGTTCGCGATGGTGGCATTCCCGGTGTCGTTATTTCAGCGAGCAAGATCTTGCGCAATCTCGAGCGCGTTGACCACTACCTGGTACGCGCTGGTGCGGGTTTACCTTGCACTCAACTCGCGCGACAGTGTATTCGCTGGGATCTTGGACCGTCAGAGTTTTTTGCCGGTATTCCGGGAACCGTTGGCGGTGCGCTGGCGATGAACGCCGGGGCTCATGGCGGCGAAACCTGGGAGCGTGTCGACTCGGTTACGACTATCGATCGCGGTGGCGAAATCCACGAACGGGCGCCAGGCGAATACACAATCGGCTATCGTAGCGTGAAAGGACCGGCGAACGAGTGGTTCCTGGGCGCGCTATTTCGCTTCGATCCCGATGCAAGGCCGAGCTTTGAAACCTTGAATGCAATGCTTGAGCGTCGCAAGACGACGCAGCCGCTTGGACTGCCGAGTTGCGGATCTGTTTTCAGAAATCCTCCCGGTGACTACTCGGCGCGCCTGATCGAAGCCGCAGGTCTCAAGGGGCACCGCATCGGTGGCGCCGAGGTGTCTGAGAAGCATGCGAACTTCATTATCAACCGGGACAACGCGTCTGCGACCGATATAGAAGAACTGATCGAACACGTGCGACAGACCGTCTTCGAAGTGCACGGCGTCGAGCTCGTTCATGAAGTTCGCATCGTCGGGGAGCTGGCATCATGAGCCGGTCCACGATTCTCGAGCAACGCCTGGTCGTCAGTGACCCGTCCGCTTTTGGGAGGGTTGCGGTAATGCTCGGCGGAGACTCCTGTGAACGTGAAGTCTCTTTGAAAAGTGGCTCAGCGGTCCTCGAGGCACTCCTGGCGCGGGGCATCGATGCCAATGCCTGGGACCCGGCGGATAAATCACTCGTTGAATTTGCTGCTGCCGGATTTGATCGCGTCTGGATCGCTCTGCACGGGCCGGGCGGTGAAGATGGCGCATTGCAGGGCGCGCTTCAGTGGCTCGATATTCCCTACACCGGGAGTGGCGTAATGGCTTCGGCTGTCGCAATGGACAAGGTCCGCAGCAAGCATCTTTTTCGCGCTGCCGGCATCCCGACGCCGGAGTACGCCGTGGTCACAAGTCATGCGGAAGCTTCCATCGCCGCCGAACAAATCGAGTTTCCGTTGATCGTTAAACCTTCTGGGCAGGGATCCAGCGTCGGTATGTCGAAGGTCTTCGAGCGCGCCGACCTGAACGATGCGATAGACAGTGCCCTGGCGTATGGCGATACCGTGCTGATAGAGCGATGCATCATCGGAGGTGAGTTTACGGTCGGGGTTCTGCAGGGACAGGCATTGCCGACGATTCGTATCTCAACACCGCGCGTATTCTATGACTACCGCGCCAAATATGAATCGAACCGTACCGAGTACATTTGTCCGGGTACATCCAGCGACGACGAAGAAAAGCTTTACGCCGATTTGGCTGTTGCCGCGTTCAATGAACTGGGTTGCGAAGGCTGGGGCCGAGTTGACTTCATGACAGGTGCGGACGAGCAGCCTCTGGCGCTCGAA
>DDIP01000397.1:0-2729 GCA_002338605.1 Proteobacteria bacterium UBA1847
CGTCAGCCGTTTCGGCCGGGATGCCGCGCGGGACGACGATGCCGTAGTCGGCAAACAATCGCTTGGATTGATATTCGTGAAGATTCATTAAGATTTCTTTTGTTGGCAAGAGGATTTTTCGCGTTATCGCGAAAAAGTCGCCGTATTTTGTCGGTTTGCGGGACCCATGTCCATATTCAGTCTACAATTCGCGCATGGATCAGGCACAAACCGAGGCGCCACTGAAGCGGACATTCCGCGGCAGCCGCGACGCCCTGCTACAAAAGGCCATTGAAGAACCGGACTTGAGTTGGCGAGTTCTCGGTACTCTGAACATTTTTCGGCTGCTCATCAGTGTTTCTTTAATCGCATTGTTCATAGTTCGTACAGAGCCGCGATTCTTCGGTCATGCGAACCCGGTCCTGTATGTCGCGACAGTCTCAAGCTACCTGGCCTTTGCCATACTCTCCGCATTTCTAGTCCGACGACGGGCACTTGCAGCAAGCGTGCTTGCAACCACACAGGTCGTCATCGATATTCTGGCCATCGTTCTGATGATGCACGCGAGCAGTGGCGTTTCGAGCGGCATTGGCGGCCTTCTTGTCATATTCGTCGGTGCCGGGAGCCTCGTGTTGCCGCCACGATACCCACTGATCCTGGCGGCGCTCGCAACCTTCGCTATCCTCGGGCAACAGGCGCTGTCGCAATTTTCCGGCCTGGCCGCACCGATCAACTATCCGGCCGCCGGCATTCTGAGCGGTATCGTTTTCGCCATCGCATTGGCAGCACAACCCCTGGCGAAAAGCATTCAGGCCAGTGAAGCGCTCGCGCGGCAGTTCGGTGTCGACCTCAAGAACCTGTCTGAGCTCAATCAATACATCGTGCAACACCTGCGTGAAAGCATCGTCGTCGTCGATAGCGACGACGAGGTGCGATTGATCAACAGTTCCGCCATGCGACTGCTGGGTCTCGACGAAGTGCGCGCCGGTACGCCGTTTGCGAATCTCTTCCAGCCGCTTGCCGACCACATTGCGGCGTGGCGCAACAACGCGTCAGTGTCATCACACCAGGAATTCACGCTGACTACCGGTGGTGATATCACAAGGGTGACGGCTCATATTGCTCCGCTGGGAAAAGACGGGCAGCGCGACGGACCGATCATGATCTTTCTGGAGGATGTCAGTCTGATCAATGCCCGCGTTCAGCAATCGAAGCTGGCGTCACTCGGACGCCTGAGTGCCAGTATTGCGCATGAAATTCGCAACCCCGTCGGCGCCATGAGTCACGCGGCACAGTTGTTGGGCGAATCCAGCGCGCTTACGCCAGACGACGTCCGATTGACCGAAATCATCCAGACGCACTCGGGTCGTGTCAGTCATATCATCGACAACGTGTTACAGCTCTCAAGACGGGAATCAAGCCGACCGGAGCGTTTTGGCCTCCGCGCCTGGCTCGCGGATTTCGTTGAAGAGTTCACGTGCACACTTGAATTGCAGGAGGGTGAGCTGACCGTCGGCGATGTTCCCGCTGAGCTGGAAGCCCGCATGGACCCGGGTCACCTGCACCAGGTGTTGTGGAATCTTTGTGACAATGCAGTGAAATACGCCAGCGAAACCGGCGGCATCCTGGTTGAAATCCAGGCGGGCCGCACGCAGGGCCAGGGACGTCCGTATATCGAGGTGCTTGATTGCGGGCTCGGCGTCGACGAGGCCACCGCCGACCAGATTTTTGAGCCGTTTTTTACCGCGCGCTCAGGCGGCACCGGATTGGGGCTCTACATATCCAGGGAGCTGTGCGATCTCAATCGCGCCTCCCTGGTCTACCTTGACCGTCCCGGCGGAGGCAGTATCTTTCGCATCGTGTTTTCAGACCCGGACCGATGGGACGCACAGGACACCGTATGAACCAACCGCTTGCTTTGATTATTGATGATGAGCCCGATATTTGTGAACTCCTGAGTCTCACGCTGGGGCGCATGGGACTGCAAACAAAAACGGCGGTCGATGTCGCAGGCGCAAAACGCCTGTTGGGCAAGCACCCGTTCAATATTTGCCTGACCGACATGCGTCTGCCGGACGGTGACGGGCTCGAACTCGTTGAATGGATCCAGGCGAACGCTCCCGGGCTTCCCGTCGCAGTGATTACCGCCCACGGTAATGTTGAAACCGCCGTGCAGGCGCTGAAACTTGGCGCATTCGACTTCATCTCCAAGCCCCTCGATCTCGGCAACCTGCGCAAGATCGTCGACAATGCGCTGCGGATCGATTCAGAAGCCGGTCAGGAATCGCAGTTGCTGGGCGATTCAGCCAGCATGCAGAAACTGCGTGGCATGATTGATCGGGTCGCGCGCTCACAGGCACCGGTGCATATCAGCGGTGAGTCCGGTACCGGCAAGGAACTGGTTGCCAGGCTTATTCATGAAAGCGGGCCGCGGGCCGCTGCGCCTTTCGTACCGGTCAACTGCGGCGCGATTCCGGCCGAATTGATGGAAAGCGAGTTCTTCGGCCATCGCAAGGGCAGTTTCACCGGTGCGATCAATGACAAGGCGGGCCTGTTCCAGTGTGCCGAGAACGGCACGCTATTTCTGGACGAGATCGCCGATTTGCCGCTGGCGATGCAGGTCAAGCTTTTGCGCGTGATCCAGGAGAAAACCGTCCGCGCGGTTGGCGCCGCAAAGGAATCACCAGTCGATGTTCGGGTCTTGTCCGCGACACACAGGAACCTGTCGGATATGGTTGCTGCCGGCGAAA
>DDIP01000397.1:2836-3034 GCA_002338605.1 Proteobacteria bacterium UBA1847
TCGGCGAATTTCGGGAGGATCTCTTCTACCGTATCAATGTCATCGAGATTCATGTGCCGGCCTTGCGCGACCGTGGCGACGACGTGCTTATGCTCGCCGATCACATTCTTGCCCGCTTGAACGCAAAAGCGTCGTTGCATGAGGATGCTCGCGCCGCGCTCCTCGGTTATGCCTTCCCGGGCAATGTTCGCGAACTTG
>DDIP01000369.1:0-689 GCA_002338605.1 Proteobacteria bacterium UBA1847
GATAGAGCACCAGATTCCTAATTTGGGGGCCACAGGTTCGAATCCTGTCGGGCGCGCCATTTTCCTGGCGCTAGTCTCTCTGCTCCAGTAACTCGGCCATGCGGCGCGTATTGTCTGAGATATCCATCAGCACAAACAGTGCACCGAAAATGACGATCGACATGATGGCACCGCCGATGAATCCGCCGATGAACCCAATGAATCCGCCACTGTTCGCACCGCCGATTGACGAGCCAAGTACGATGAGGGCGATCACGACGAAACTGAGAACTTCGAGTGATTTGGTAATAAATCTCCGCATGATGAGTTTCCTTTTTGTTGTTGTCGAAACCGGCTCACGGACAGGCCGAACAATCCCACGCGGCCGGCGCTTGATTGTACCCCATGTCCGGTCCTCGCTATGATCCCCTGTTTGCGGGCAGAGCGTATGAAACTGGAAATCCGGGATGCGGCGCCGGACGACGGCGCGATCATCGCGTCCTATAACACGAGACTGGCTGAGGAAACCGAGGGCCGGCCTTTGCAGCCGGACATCATCGGTGCCGGCGTCGCGGCGATACTTGCAGATCGCGGCAAAGGGCGATACTGGGTGGCCGAACATGATGGCCAGGTGATTGGCCAGATCATGGTGACTTATGAATGGAGTGACTGGCGCAACGGCACCTTGTGGTGGATTCAAAGCGTGTACG
>DDIP01000369.1:793-1653 GCA_002338605.1 Proteobacteria bacterium UBA1847
GGTGGATTCAAAGCGTGTACGTTCACACGGATTTCCGACGCAAGGGCGTGTACTCTTCTCTTTTCAAGCACGTTGAGTCACTTGCGAAGTCCGACGACTCCGTTCGCGGTCTGCGGCTATACGTCGAGAGCGGCAACAAACGCGCACAACAAACTTATGAGGCACTGGGCATGGTTGATCCGCAATACCGGGTGATGGAAACAATCTTCGAGGCACCACAATGCTGAGTGTCGGATCAAAAGCACCTGAGTTCGTGCTCAGCAATCATGAAGGTGTCGACACATCCCTGTCCGACCTGCTGCAAACCGGCCCGCTAATCGTCTACTTCTACCCGGCCGATTTCACGCCAGGCTGCACGAAAGAAGCCTGTGCAATACGCGACATTCACAACGACATCCGGGCTGTGGGTCTCAACGTCGCCGGCATCAGCCCGCAGGATGAAGAGAGTCACCGTCAATTTCGTGACGAGCACAATTTGCCGTTCGTATTATTGAGTGACCCGGACAAGGTCGCCATCAAAATGTACGACGTCGACGGGCCGTTCGGCGTCGGCGTGCGACGGGCAACATTTCTTATTAGCCAGGACCGCACGATCAAGGACGCCATTTTGGCCGATGTCCGCGTTTCACGGCATACGGAGTTCATTCGAAAAGCCGTCATTCTCCGGGAAACGGCGGGTCTCAAAGCGCACTGATCAACCCTCGCCCTGCACCGTAACAATGACGCGCCGCGTGTGCGGCGCATGGCGGTGTTCCCAAAGATAAATGCCCTGCCATGTGCCCAGCAAGCAGGCTTTGTTGGCAACCGGCAGGTTCAGGTCCGACTGCGTCAGAATACTGCGGATATGCGCCGGCATATCG
>DDIP01000369.1:1752-3158 GCA_002338605.1 Proteobacteria bacterium UBA1847
CCGGATATGCGCCGGCATATCGTCGGGACCCTCGGCGACATGCGTAAACATCGGGTCTCCGTCGGGTGCCTGCCGCGCCATGAAAGTCTCGAGGTCACGCCTGACATCGGGGTCCGCGTTTTCGCACAGCATCAGCGACGCGCTGGTGTGACAAATAAAGACATTGCACATGCCGGTAGTGACAGGTGAATCGGCCACAACACATTGTACGCCATCGGTCAGGTCGTAGGTGCCACGCCCGCTCGTGGAGATTTTCAGCTCGCGCCGAAAAATCACGGTGCCGGGACGTACGGTGCCCCGTAACGCAGTCGTATCGTTTTGGTCTTGCCGAACCAGGGAATCGTTACGATGTAGATATTGTCGTACTCGTCTTCAGCAATTGGCGGCACCACTTTGCTGGCGCCCATGTTGGCGATTAAGGCCGGAATGGTATTGCTGTGGCCGACGACAAGAATGATCTTGCCCTTGTGCGCCTTGACGATGTCATCGATGATCGTTTCGGTATTCATCGCGTCATACGGGGTGATCGGCAAGCCCAGTGCATCGGCTACCGGTCTTGCGGTTTGCTCGGTACGTTGAAACGTTGTCGAGTAAATCGCGTCGACACCGGCAACAACGTCTGCTTCGACGAGTTGCCTGGCAAGTTCGGCTGCTCGCGCCTTGCCGGCATCGCTCAGTTCCGGGTCGCTCCCTTCAATCGATGCCTTTTCGGCATGACGCACGAAAATGACCGTCGTTGTTGCCTGAAGTTCGAAGAACCACGCCAGCCCAACAGCGATAGCCGTGTAAATAATGATAACCTGGATTCGCCGCCGGCGACGGCGACGTCGACGATCGGCGTCAGATTCGGAGTTTCGCATCGGATGCGACTCTACTCGTCCTTGTCCTTATCGGCAACGATGCGGTATTCGCCCTCGATGACGCCGCCCGGAGCATCACCGCCCGCTCCCCGATTCTTTCGAAACTGCCGCTTCATCCGTTGATTTAACCACCACACACGAAGTCCGACAATTGATGCCATGATCAGCACAATGCTGGCGACAATGACGAAGGCAAAAAAACCGAGCACGATCGAAGCCGCGATTGCCAGAACGCCAACGACGATAACCAGGAAGTTTGCGATCGGGTTACCTGTCGGAAGTCCCAGGTGATTTGAAGATGTTTTCAATCTGCGTTCCTTGAGCAGTAAATACCAGAACAAATAGCCTATTTATTAGATAGTTACAAATACTTTCCAAAAACGAACTCACTATCTGACCGGCTGCCGGCTCTGATTCAGACCCATCAATATGGGCGTCGTTTCAACAATTTTCAATATTGAATCGACCATAAGGTTGAATACTCCGGGCGCTGCAAGCACAATGCGCTCGCGCTCAATCCGACACGGAGAGGTGGCAGAGCGGTTG
>DDIP01000314.1 GCA_002338605.1 Proteobacteria bacterium UBA1847
ATGAAATCCGCCCACTCGATGGTCGGTACCCTAACAATCGCCCAGCGCGTATTCTGCCAACGCATTCCAGAGATCGTTCCTTTGGCTCCTCGCTGAAGGGCTAGGCGTTGAGCGAGCACTCCTTCAGAGTGACGACTCGCCCTGGGTGCCGGCGGAATCATGCCGCGAAAGGAAACATGAACGCTCGAATGCGACATTGACTCGGACTCGATGAAAGGAATATCCGCCAATGATGCTTCTGTGGCTAGCTCCAAGGCTAAGCGATCAATTCGTTCATCAGTCAAAACAATGTGCGGCTGCGCACCACGCCGATATACCTCTGCGCAGAACGCTTCAACGATAGCGAAACTACTGGCATCAGTGAGGAACACACTGACAATCTCACCCTTCGCAATGTCCAATCCACCGGCGATGGCATGGGCGACGCTTGCCCACGACGGTGCTGTGTTCGAGAAATTCATGACGACTCTTCCTGTGCAAGTTTTCTCAGAGCGTGGGACATTCCCAAGGTTTCCGACTGGAATTGATCCCACAAAGCTGACTGCTTTTGATAAAACTCGGCCGAACTGAGGTCTGGCTGAACGGCGCGGCCAATGGAAATCCATTCGGCAAGTTGATCTCGAGTTTCCACGAGGCCAAGTGAGAGTGCCGCCAACATGGTGTCACCGTATGCTGCCCCGACCCCAGAAATGATGTACTGCTCTCGTTGCGTGATGTCCGAAATCGCGCTAACCCAGACAGGGTTCTTTGTGCCGCCTCCCACAGCTCGAATGGTGTGAGGGCTGGCTCCTAGGCGTTCATACTGCTCAAGCATTGCCCTCACGCCTTGAGCTATTCCCTCTAGCAATGCGCGATAGACATCAGACCTCGTGTGCGTGAGGTTCAACCCAAACAGTGCGCCACTCGCCAGTGGATCATCGAGAGGCGTGCGCTCGCCACTGAAATGTGGCAAGGCAAGCAGCCCTCTTGCCCCAGGTGGCGAGAGCGCCGCTTCGCCGGCAAGCTGGGAAAACACCTTGTCGATTTCCAAATCTTCTATCCCCAAAAAATCCACAAACCATCTCGTGATAGTGCCGGCCGTCGATGTGCCCGCCGCCAACACGAAGGAATCGGGGAAGAGGTATGGCGCCGTATACAATTGATCTGCGCGGATTGGGGTATCAGTCATTTCAATCAAGAAATGACTCGACCCATACATGAGCATCGCGTCACCGGCCGCAAGAACGCCGGAACTCAGCGCCTCCATAGGGGCGTCAGCAGAACCAACAAGTACATCAATCCCTTCGGGAAGTCCCGTTGCTTTCGATGCTTCTGGGGTCACCCGACCAGCAATGTCCCCAGCCCAGGCAAGTTCTGGAAGCTGATCATGCCTGACGAAGTCCTCACAACCGCTGATGTCCCATTGCTGGCCCTCAAGGTCATACAGTGGATGGAAATATCCCGCAGTTCCATGGTCCACGACCCATCGCCCGGTTAGACGCCCCGCCAAAAAAGTCTGGCACGTGACAAACAAGTGGGCACGGCGGTGAATCTCTGGCTCACAGTCTTTCAGCCACGCGATCTTCGGGCCAGCGGACTGGCTCGATAGATGATTCCCACTTCGCGCGACAACGACATCAGTGCCCAAAGATTGGTTTATCAGTTCTATCTGCGCAGTTGCGCGAGTGTCAACACCGTAGAGAATTGCTGGCCGCAATGGCCGGCCGCCGTCATCGATTGGAAGCACACAGGGGCCAATGCCACTGCAACAGATCGCTTTTAGATCCCGTGCGTTGACCCCTGGCTCCGCGAGAAGTGAACGCACGAGCGAAACTAGACCGTTCCACCAGACTTCTTCTGCATCGTGCTCGGCGAAACCTGGTTGCACCGACGACATCGAATGTGCACGAGTAGCTGTGGCAAACACTTTTCCTTGAGAGTCAACTACGACACCTTTGGCCTCGTAGGTTCCGATATCGATCCCCAACACTAATGACATAGGAACATTCTCGACAGCTATCGAAGATTCGGCTAATTGAGCCCCGCACGGAAACTCCGAACAGCAGACATCAGTTCTGACACGCGACCTTGATCTGCGGAGTTCTCGAACCGTCCTTCTGCCTTGAGAGCAGTTCCCACAATTGCGGCGTCGGCAACGGAAAGCTGGAGCTCCACAGTCTCCGCGCGAACTCCCGTATTGACGAAGACCGGAACCTCCGACGCGTTGTCTTTGACTACCCGAAGCGCCTCAGTATCAGTTGCCGCACCTGCAGTGAGGCCGGAGACACAAATTGCATCTGGTTGAGTGTTGAACACGGTGGACTTAGTGATGTCGGCCAGTGCCCGCTGGCCCACGTAGGAGGTAGCTTCAGGAACGATATTGAAGAGAAGCTTCACCCCTCGAGCATTAATGCGAGCTCGGTGCCGTGCCGTCTCGCCAACATTTGTGTTCCACATTCCGAAGTCGCTGGCATACACGCCCGTAAAGATTTCCCGAACATACGCGGCGCCCGTCGCTACCGCGAGATCAATCGATGCCATGGCATCCCAAAGTACGTCAACGCCAAA
>DDIP01000311.1:0-1598 GCA_002338605.1 Proteobacteria bacterium UBA1847
CCGCCGACGCTGCCTTCGGCCACCGGGCCGTTGCCGGCGCGATCAAGCGCCGTGGCAGCGTGCTCGGGCCGGACATGAAAGCCGTTGATATCGTTCAGGTGACCGTCCCAGGTTTCGGCAACGACAGGGAGAGACCAGAAATAGCCACTGTGATCAGGACCGCTTTGTGCGACACGCCATCGAATGACACCTTCATGCACTGCGCCGATGCTGTGCGTGTTCGTGATCATGACCGGGCCCTCCAGGAACCCGCTCTCGTCGATCCACGTGGTACCGGTCATCTCGCCGTTGCCGTTCAGCGTCGACCAGCCGGCGTACACCATGCTGTTCATCGACTCGCGGCCGCGAGGCAGGATGGCCGTCACGCCGGTTCGAATAGCGCGATTCTCCGGGAGGTCACGGATAATCGTTTCATGCCCGACGGTGACGCCGGGAACGTCGGTGATTGCGTTCAGTGGACCCGGTATGCCGTCGAAGGGAATCGCGAGATC
This sequence comes from Proteobacteria bacterium UBA1847, assembly GCA_002338605.1. Lineage (GTDB taxonomy): Bacteria > Pseudomonadota > Gammaproteobacteria > Steroidobacterales > Woeseiaceae > UBA1847. Next base: position 492 of record DDIP01000311.1, read on the forward strand.
ACGCGCACGCGGTGGTTCGGATTTCGCAAACACGCTCGTTGCAAGTATCGCGATGGCAAGCAGTGATAGAGAGTTCATCGTTCGGTTGGTCGTCATAATCAATTCCGTCTATGCGGTTTTGCCGGGCTGTGCAATGATGCGAGTCGATTTTCTTCTCACCGAGGATAGCCGATGTTACGAGCGTTATTACTGATTGTCCTGCCTGTTTTGCTGCTGACAACGCCAAATACACGAGCAGACGAGGGGACAAGCTATGTCAAGGCGGGGCGCCTGGTCGATGTAATCGATGGCCGCCTGCGCGAGAACCAGGTCATCGTCATCAGCGGTGACAGGATCACGGCTGTCGGTCCAACGAAGGATATCGAGATTCCGGTGGGAGCAGCGGTCATCGACCTGTCGCAAAAAACCGTGCTGCCCGGACTGATAGATATGCACGATCACCTCACGGGCGACCATCGTTTTCATGGTTACTCGGCACTGGAGATCTCCATACCGCGTGAGACACTGTACGGCGTGCTGAATGCACGCAAAACCCTGCATGCCGGATTCACGACCGTGCGCAATGTCGGCGCGGGTGGCTACAGCGACGTCGCATTGCGCAATGCCATTAACGATGGCGAGATCGACGGGCCGCGGATGCGTGTGTCCGGACCCTCGCTCGGCATCACGGGCGGACACTGCGATAACAACCTGTTACCCCGCGAGTTCGACGAGCGCGCCGAAGGCGTGGCGGACGGTCCGTGGGCGGTCCGCGCCAAGGTCAGGGAAACCATCAAGTACGGCGCGGACGTCATCAAGTTCTGTGCAACCGGCGGTGTATTGTCGAAGGGTGACAGCGTCGGTGGCCAGCAGTACACGCTTGAAGAAATGCAGGCGCTGGTTGACGAAGCCCATATGCACGGTCGCAAGGTTGCCGCTCATGCGCACGGACCCGACGGCATCCGGACCGCGATTATTGCCGGTGTTGATTCCATCGAGCATGCAAGCCTGATCGATGACGAAGGTATTCGCCTTGCCAAGGCGAACGGCACGTTCCTGGTTATGGATGTATACAACGACACCTTCATTCTCGAGTATGGCGCCTCGGTCGGCATGCTGCCGGAGTCG
>DDIP01000311.1:1706-2657 GCA_002338605.1 Proteobacteria bacterium UBA1847
CGGAGTCGCTGGAAAAAGAACGCATGATCGGCCAGCTGCAGCGCGACAATTTCAGAAAGGCGTTCAAGGCTGGCGTGCGCATGGCGTTTGGCAGTGACGGCGGTGTTTACCCGCACGGCGATAACGGCAAGCAGTTTCATTACATGGTCGAGTATGGCATGACACCGATGCAGGCAATCCAGGCGGCGACGGTGCATGCGGCCGAGTTAATCGGCTGGCCCGATACCGTGGGCGCTATCGCGCCGGGCCGTTTTGCAGACATCATCGCGATTGACGGTAATCCGCTGGACGAGGTTGAACTGCTCGAAGATGTTGCCTTTGTCATGAAGGGCGGCAAGGTCTTCAAACAGGATCACTGAAACATGTCGAGGTCTTCTTCGGGGCTGTGATCGGTCAGCAGCGAAACGATCACCAGCAGCGGCAGGCTGACAACCCAGCCAAGATAGGACGCGGACAGGCCGAAAGGTTCATCAAAGGCGACCCAGGCGAGTGCCGAAAAGCCGCCGCCGAGCATGCTCCAGAATGCGCCGCGTGCCGTCGTGCGTCGCCAGAACAGGAGGCCCAGCATCGGGAAGAACAGACCGGCCGAGCCGAACGTGTAGGCATAAAGTATCAGGTCCAGCACGTTCGGCACGAGGTAGGCGATCGCGATACCCAGCACACCGAGAACCAGTGTCGCCGAGCGGGCAACAAGGACGATTGACTTTTCGGTGGCATCCGGGCGCAAGTACTTGCGATAGATGTCGTTGGTGACGATTGCGACGGGGCCCATCAGGACTGAATCAGCCGTCGACATGACGGCAGCGATGTAGGCGGCGATGACGATGCCGGCGAGCCCAACCGGCAGCAATTCCATGATCAGCATCGGCGTCGCGAGTTCGGGGTCCTGCAGGTCGGGCATCAACATGCGTGCGATCAGGCCGATCAATGTGCTGCCAATGGCAAACAGCG
>DDIP01000137.1 GCA_002338605.1 Proteobacteria bacterium UBA1847
GTCGCCGCACTCGACCCGCGCGCTCCGCGTGCGCCTGCACGGCCCGCCGATGTGCCGAAGAAAGCGAGCAACGAGTCACGACGAACAGGCCTCATGATTCGGCGCATCATGGTGCCAGACGCGTACGACGCTTCCGGCGACCGGCAATTGATCAAAGCGCTTCGAGTACGGTTTTCGAACTTGCCGTGCGCCCATTCGCTGGCGAGTGATCGAACACTCGGTCACTGCGTTCTCAGGATTGGTGACGGCAATATCTACATGACCGAATAGCGGTCCCTTGGTCACCGGTATCGGCACAACCACGCCGCGCAATGCATAGCCTTTCGAATCCTCCCAGAAATGCGCGGACGCAATACGGCCGGTCGAGGCCGGAACAAGTTCTATGGACACGCCCGGTTCAGACACGTACCTCGGGATCCACGCACAAGAAGCCGCGATCAAAACAAATGCCAAAACAGTGATTGTGCATTTGACCCCTGTAATCTCCATAATGATTGCTCCTGAATGCGTAACCGCCGAGTTTGGGAATGGCTCGCAGGTCGCGTAATCAACTCTCTCCGCTAGTCCGTGATTTCGATGACCGTCCTGATATCGCTGACAAAAATCCAGCCGGCAGACGGCTGGCCCGTCTTGGCGTTTTCGCGAATCGCAGCAACAGCCTCTGCCAGCCGCGACTCGTTATCACAGACCAATTCCAGCTTGATCTCGTTGACCACCTTCTGTCCGATCTCGACGGAGTAGCTTTGCTCCTTGCTACTCAACGCCTTCAGCATGCCCTGCACGTCTACGACGGTGATATTGCGAAATCCCGCCTTGTTGAGAGCGTCCACGACGTCGGCCACTCGATTTCTGTGAATAAACGCCTTTACCTCTTTAGCAAACATGGTTGTCTCCTGGGGTCGGTGTGCCGCGTGCGCAATTGCCCGCGGCGTATTGTGATTGCCGAGTTGCCTGAATAATCCGAAGCCGTTGAGCTTCCAGCACCAATCCGCAATTTCGATAGCAAATGGATAGTCGAGTCATACCACCTCACTCCCCCCTTCAGTGGGGGGCTCGCCTCGTGTTTCCATCCACTCATAGATCACCGGCAACAACACCAGCGTTAGCAGCGTGGAGGTGATAAGGCCGCCGACAACAACGGATGCCAGGGGTCTTTGTGTCTCAGCGCCAACGCCTGAAGAGAGCAACATCGGTACCAAGCCGAGAATGGCGACACTCGCCGTCATGAGCACCGGCCGCAGTCGAAGTTCGGTGCCCTTGCGCACCGCTTCGCCGACACTCAGTCCTTTCTCTCGCAATTCATTGATAAAACTCACCAGTACGATACCGTTGAGCATCGCCACACCAAACACGGCAATAAATCCAATTGCCGATGGGACTGACACGTACTGACCTGTGATGAAAAGCGCCAGCAAGCCGCCGATGGTTGCAAACGGCACATTTGCAATGATCAGCGTGGCGAACCGCACCGAATTGAACGCGGTGTATAGCAGGACGAAAATGAAGAAAATGGTCAACGGCACAATGACCGACAGTCGCGCAAGCGCACGCTGCTGATTTTCAAATGCGCCACCCCATTCAATCCAGTAGCCAGGCGGTAAATCAATACTCGCCTCGATGGCGGCGTTCGCATCACTGACAAAACTATCCACGTCCCGACCGCGCACGTCCATCTGAATGACTGCATAGCGTTGCAGTTGTTCGCGCCGGACGAAGGAGTAACCCTCGGCCACCTCAACATCGGCAACGGACGACAAAGGCACGATTGCACCGGTACTCGTCTTTAACGGAATGCGCTCGATCGACTGCACTGAGGCTTTAGACGCGTCATTGAGGCGTGCGGTGATATCAAAGCGACGCACGCCATCAATCAAGGTCGATACCGGTTCGTTACCGATACCCGTGCGCACGACCGACAGCACATCGTCCGCATTCAGGCCAAAGCGCGCCAGTTGGTCGCGCTTGACTTGAATACGAATCTGCGGTTTGCCGACATTTGCCTCAAGCGACAGATCGGCAACGCCTTCTACGCCGGCCACGACGTTCTTGATTTCCTCGCTCAACCGATCCAGTTCCGTCAGGTCCTGGCCGTAGATTTTTGCGGCAAGCGTCGCACGCACGCCGGAAATTAGTTCTTCCACGCGCATCTGAATTGGCTGAGTGAAGGCCACAACGGCTGTCGGCACCACAACCTCGAGCTCTTCACGCATCGCCTCCGCAAGTTCACCAATGTCCCTTTCGCCGGACCATTCGTCCTCCGGCTTAAGCTCGGTGTAGATCTCCATGTAGTTCACATCGGCTGTTTCACCGTTCTCGGCCCGGCCGATCATGGCAACAGTAGTCTTCACTTCCGGAAACCGGGACAGAGCGTTTTCGATGTCCTTGGAAATTTCAATCGATCGATCGAGCGAGGCAGACGGAATGGAGGTCACGCGCCACATGATCGAGCCTTCCTGTAGCTGCGGCATAAACTCCTTGCCAAGAAATGGGAACAGCGCCAGGCTCGCAACCAGCGAAACGATCGCACTGCCGACGACGATTTTCTTGTTCGCCAAACACCATGACAGCAACGGCAGGTAGCGCTTCTTGATGACCCGCACCAACCAGGTATCGCGTTCTTCTTTTGGCTTTAGGATGATCGCGGCCAGTACCGGAATCAGCGTCAGTGTCAGCACCAGCGAACCCGCCATGGCGAAGCTGATATTGAAGGCCATAGGCTTGAAGAGTTTGCCTTCAAGGCCTTCGAGCGCGAACAGCGGCAGGAATACCACAATGATGATCATGATCGCGAATGCGATCGGGTTCGCCACTTCACGCGCAGCGGTAAGCACCGCGCTCGTTTTGTCGACAGGCTCGCCGGATTCCAGGCGTTCGGCCATGATGCGAAACGCGTTCTCCACCATCACCACCGCGCCGTCCACCATCATGCCGATGCCGACCGCGAGGCCCGCAAGTGACATGAGATTGGCTGACAGACCTGCCTCATACATAAAGATGAAGGCAATCAACATAGCCAGTGGCAGAGCGGCAATCACGACGACGGCTGAGCGAATCTCGCCCAGGAACAGGAACAGCACAATGGCGACCAGGATGGATCCTTCCACCAGTGCGCTGACCGCGGTATTCACGGCCTTTTCGACAAGGTCCGTGCGTTCATACACCGGGCGTAATACAACACCTTCGGGCAGCGACTGATTAACGATCTCCACCTTCTCTTTCACGGCGTCGACAACGTCGGCGGCATTCTCGCCAATTCGGGACAAAGCCATGCCCAGGACTACTTCTTTCCCATCCCGGGTCACCGCACCGAATCGCAGCGCGCCGGCCTGTGTGACCTCGGCAATGTTTCGCAAATACACCGGGATGCCATCTTCGACTTTGATAACCATATCGCCAATGTCGTGTTCATTGGCGACCAGCCCGAGACCTCGAACGAGAAACTGTTCGTCACCCAGATTGACGTACTGACCGCCCACCTGACGGTTATTGGCCTGAATAACTTCCATCACCTCGGTAAAGGTCAGGTCGTACTTGATCAGGCTGAACGGATCGATGACCACCTGGAATTGACGTTCCTGGCCGCCCCATGACATGACATCGTCAACGCCTGCGGCGGTTCGCAAGATGAGACGCACACTCCAGTCGTGAAGCGTGCGCAAATCCATATCGGTTATCGCAGCATTGAGCTTTTCATCGGCACGCTCCAGGGTGTACCAGAAGACCTGACCAAGACCCGATGTGTTAGGACCCATCTGCGGCGTGCCATACCCTTCCGGCAGTCGATTAGCGACTTCCTGCAGCCGCTCCATCACCAGTCGGCGGGCG
>DDIP01000106.1 GCA_002338605.1 Proteobacteria bacterium UBA1847
CATGTCCGGTGCGGGCACATTCTGACCAGAACTGAGGAAGCCGTGACGGATCAGTTCCTGCGCGAAGCGCCGAGTGATCTTCTCCAGCTCAAAATCTTCCCAGTCGCGTGGGTTGATCATCAGGGCGCCTTTGGAGCCACCAAACGGAAGGCCCAACAGGGCGCATTTGTAGGTCATCAGAGCCGCTAACGCCTCAACCTCGTCTTGATCGGCATTGGGCGCATAGCGGATGCCGCCTTTGGCTGGGTTGTTATGGGTGGAATGAACCGCCCGCCAGCCGGTGAAGGTGTGCATTCGGCCACGCAACCGCACTCCGAAGCGGGTGACATAGGTGGCGTTGCAAACGCGGATCTTCTCGGCCAGACCTTCGGGCAAGTCGATGGACTCGGCCGCGGCCTCGAACATGGCATCAACGTCGGACAGGAATGAAGTCATCTTAGACCTCGGTTTGGTGGTCTTGCGGGTTATCCGGAACTCAAGCCAGAAGAGAGGACATAACACAAATACCTTTCGCGGATTTCGATATAACAAAATATTATATAAAGAGTTTTCCCGGAGCGTTGGTGACTGGCATTTCCGGAGTTTGGAATCTCTGGCAAATGGTTTTGGGTTGAGGCGAGGGGTGATTTCGCTGTGGTACAAAGCGATGGGAAAAGTCCGTATCTCCCCAAAAATAATCGTGGGCAGTTGATTACTAGAACGTCCCGTGTTCCCGATCTCAGATTCTACGATTTCGGCGATGGCTAAGCTTGATACTTTGAGACTTGGTGGTCGAACCCTTCTAGGAAGGCTTCGAGATCCGGCCCCAACCTCATTCCACGCGGTTTGATGATTGCTACTTCGAAACGAGCCTCAGAATCCAACGGACGCGCGACACCACCACGCAATACGTGCTCCTTGGCTGTAAATGGATCGACCATGGAAATTCCTATTCCACGCAATACTAGAGCAGACACAACCGTCGACAATTGAGTCCGGACAACGATGTCAGGTATCGCGGCCAATTTGGCAAAGTTCCGATCCATCTGGAGACCGGTGGCGGTGGTTTCGCTGAATGCCACAATTGAAGAATTGGAAAAGTCCTGAAAGCTCAATTTTTCTTTGCCAACAAACGGGTGATCCGCGGGCAAGATACAATGGTACGGAAACTCAACGGTTTTTATCAAATCAATGTCGTGTTCGTTTTTTGTCGGTGCGGTAAATCCTAGTTGACTCAACCGTGTAGCAACCTGCCGGATTGCATTATGCGTTTGCATTGATTTTAGCGAAACACGAAGCGTCGGCAGCTGGGCAAGCAGTTCGACCAAGGTGTCTGGTATAAGGGAATGCGCCAAAGCAGGAATTGCTGTAATCGAGACGGTGCTTCGCTTGCCCATCCTAATGTCTCGCGCCGCTTGTTCGATCGTTGCCAGCCCGACAAAGGAGCGCTCGACCTCCACTGCTAGTTCTCGAGCCTCTGGGGTTGGTACGATCTTCCCGCCGAAGCGTGTAAAAAGCTGCAGGCTCAGTCGTTCCTCTAAGTCCCGGATTAGTCTGCTAACTGCGGGCTGAGACACGTGCATTATTTCTGCCGCTCCAGAAACGCTGCCGCATTCCAAGACGGTGTGAAAGGCTTCAAGCGCACGTTGGGACAGCATCGGCATAACTTTCATGCATGGAGAGCGAGGTTATTGTTATTTGATTTATGGGGTGCATTGCAAGGACACTGTTCAGACCCACATGGCGATCCTGACGAACAGGTTGGATGAAACCCTTATGTATCAAAGACTCCTTTCGATTTCTGACCCCGTCAAGTTCACGTTCGAGGGGCAAACACTAACCGCACAAGCGGGTGAAAGCGTTGCGGCAGCCCTCCTTGCTTCAAATGTTGAATCCTTCCGGGATACGCCGGTCTCGCACAGTCTGCGGTCCCCTTTCTGCATGATGGGAAGTTGCTTCGATTGCTTGGTCGAGATCGATGGTCAGCCCAATTGCCAGGCTTGCATGACAGAGGTCCGAGACGGGATGGAAATTTACCGCCAAAGGGGTGAAGCATGAGCAGTGTCGATCTTGGTATCGTCGGCGCCGGACCAGCGGGCTTGGCCGCAGCAGTCGAGGCGCGGTCGGCCGGTCATTCTGTTGCGCTACTCGATGAGGCTGCACACCCGGGCGGCCAAATCTATAGGAACATTGATCATGCAGGAGCCAAGCAATTTGAGCTGCTTGGTCCCGACTACGCATATGGAAAGGCCCTAACTAAGGCCTTCGGCAAAAGTGGCTGCAGCTACCTGCCGAAGTCCAGCGTCTGGCACGTCGAACAGAGAGATACGGGTTTCAGGTTGTCATACTCTCGAGATGGCAGGTCACATGGCGTCGATGTTGGCTCACTTATCATCGCAACCGGGGCTTTGGAGCGTCCCATGCCGCTGCCTGGTTGGACGCTGCCTGGGGTAACAACCGCGGGGGCGATTCAAATCTTGCTAAAAGCGTCCGCTACGGTCGCTGACGATTTGGTGCTGGTGGGGAGCGGGCCTCTTTTGATCCTGCTCGCCGCGCAACTCGTTACTTCGGGTTATCCGCCACGTGCTATCGTAGAAACAGTTCCCTTGAAGAACTATGTGCGAGCGCTGCCTCGCGTGCCCTTCAACGCCAGTGGCCTCGGCTATCTATACAAGGGATCAAAGCTGCTGGCTCGTGTCGCGCGTGCTGGCGTTCCGATTTTCCGCGATGCTCGCGATATAGTTATCGAGGGCACGAAACGTGTTGAAGCGGTGAGCTTTCGCTCCAAAGGCCGCGCTCACCGCGTGGAAACTATGTCGGTCGGACTTCACCACGGAGTTGTGCCAAATCAGCAGATAACTCGTTTGATGCGGTGTGAGCATGTTTGGGACCAACGCCAACATGCTTTTCTACCAATCCTCACCGAGGATGGCGAGACTTCGGTACATGGGCTTTTTGTGGCCGGCGATGGCGGTGGCATACGTGGTGCTCATTCGGCGGAGATCGCGGGTCGGCTCGCGGCGCTGAAGGTGATCGAACGCATGACTGGGGAGAGCCAAGCCGCGGTCAAATCACTACGAAAAAAGTTGAAGCGTGATGCGTCCGTCCGGCCCTTCTTGGAAGCATTGTACCCACCTTTCTCTGAGGCGCTCGTTCCTTCTGATGATACTCTTGTTTGCCGTTGCGAAGAGGTCACCGCTGGGCAGATCCGGGATGCGGTTCGCGACACGGCCTCGGAAGCGAACCAAGTAAAGTCTTTCTTGCGCACTGGAATGGGTCCCTGCCAAGGCCGGGTGTGCGGTCTCGCGGTCACCGAACTTATAGCTGAGGCGTCGGGCCGCAGTCGCAATGACGTCGGCTACTTCAGAATTCGCCCTCCATTGAAGCCACTTTCTCTCAACGAACTTGCTGACTACGAGACCGAAGCCCAATGACCAATACGGTAATATCTGACCTCCTCGTTATTGGAGGAGGGCTCCATGGCTGTTCCGCAGCCTTGTTCGCGGCAAAACGAGGAATGACCGTCACTGTTCTCGAGAAGGACGAAGTTGGTCAGCATGCCTCAGGAACAAATGCGGGCGGTGTCCGACGTCTTTGGCGCGACATAAAGGAGGTTCCGTTAGCCAATCTTTCAATGGAGATGTGGAAGAGCATCAGTGAGATTGTCGACGACGATTGCGGTTTTCAGCAGGTTCCGCAAGTGAAGGTCGCCGAATGCAGCGACGACATGGAACTGTTGGCCGATCGTGTCGCGTTAATGAAGAAAAGTGGTTTCGATCACGAAAGACTGATTGACAGGAACGAGGTCCTTTCTCTTTTGCCCGCAGTGAATCCTCGGGTGGAAGGCGGGTTAGTCTCAGACGACGGCTTCGCGCTCCCTTGGCACACGACTGCCGCCTTCGCACGTAAAGCGCGCGAACTTGGCGTACGTATCGACACCCGCACCGAGGCTCGGCGAATTCAGAAAGATGGCAATACTTGGCGCGTCACGTGTAGCGATGGCGAGTATGTTGGTGCCCATCTATTGAACTGTGCCGGTGCCTGGGCCGGTCAGGTCGCAGATCAGGTTGGCGACAACGCGCCGGTTGAACCAATTGCGCCGCTCATGATCGTTACCCAACGTATGAAACCCTTCTGCGATTGCGTGGTCGGCACTGCGCGTCGACCACTTTCATTCAAGCAGATGGCGAATGGTACACTGGTGATCGGGGGAGCCAGGCTTGGTCGGGTCAACACCGCAACCAACAGAACAGACGTAGATTTCTCCGAACTCAAGCACACCGCCAACACCGCTCGGGACGTGTTCCCGATCATGAGCAAAGCCGTGATACAGCGTGCTTGGTCAGGCATTGAGGCCCGTATGCCTGACCTTCTCCCAGTTATTGGTCGTTCCGAGAAGCATGAGAATGTCTTCCACGCGTTTGGTTTTTCCGCACACGGATTTCAGCTAGGTCCTGCCACCGGCAAACTGGTTGCTGAACTCATTGACACCGGACAAAAGGCACCCGAAATCGAACCTTTTGGGATCAAGCGCTTCTCAGCCAAACCAGACCATAGTCAACTCCTGGGGATGTAAGATGATCAAACGACATATCGGTAGTAAGATTCACCACAGGGTCGTCGAGCACAACGGAACGATCTACATTGGCGGCCTCGTCGCAAACGACAAGCAGCAAGACATGAAAGGTCAGGCCAATGAAATTTTCAAGAAAATCGATGACTTGCTTCAACATGTAGGCAGCCGGAAAGAGAATCTGCTTTCGGTCACAATCTATTCCGCCGCGTTTGATCAAAGAGACGCCTTCAACGATGCTTGGTCTGATTGGCTCGCGCCTTCAGACTTGCCGGTTCGCGCTTACATCGGCGGCGCAGAACTTTCGCCAGGAACGTTGGTTGAGGTCACTGCGATAGCCGCCAAATAGAAAGAGACGACATACTCCCTGCAACTTGACCCACCGAAACATCGGTGGGTTTTTTTTGGATGGGAGTTATCCTGACGTGGTACAAGGGCCGGCAGCGCGTGTAAGCGGGCTTTGGCTGCAAGCACGCAACAATACCCAGCGAACTAGGACGGGTGGCCTTCAGACTGAGGTGCTTCGTCGCAAATCTCGTACCAAGCAGGCTTTTCTGCAACGAACTCATGAAACTGGGGTTTGAGCCCGATTTCCCCGTCCAGTGCATTTGCGGCAATCGGAAAACTATCGTCTTCAGACAAGATTTCGCCTAGTGACGAACCACAGACTTTGCAGAAGCATCGACCATATTTGTTTGGTGGCTCTGGTTGATACAGGGAGACACTTTCTTTCCCTTGCACCCAGATCAAGTCCTCTTTCTTAACGAACACGATGGTGCTAGCCCCTACTTTGCGGCAGCGAGAGCAATGACAGGTTCCCATCGTGGTTGGTATAGATGCCAACCGAAACTTGACGGTCCCACAGCAACAACTTCCTTCGATCACTTTTCACAGCTCCTTGTCCATCATTTTATAAGAACATAAAGTGAACATATGCCAATGGCAATTTCAAAGTGGGGTTCAGTGCCACTGCTTGATTTCATAGAGACCGCTGCAACCTTAAAGATGCGGTCCGGGAGCTGCCGGTACAAAAAAAGCCCCCACACTGCGAGGGCTTTTCACTGCTCGGTAGGAATCTGTCTACAGACTATGCATCGCTTCCGCGACCTTGCTCACCCCGTAGATCTTCTCAGCGTAAGTCTTGCTTAAGCGGCCGTCACGTATATCTCGGCCCAATTCCGAAACATCTCGTTCGGAAGGATTCCCAAAACCACCGCCACCAGGTGTCTCCAGACGCACACTTTCCCCGCGCCCGAGAACGAGGTTCGCGACCATCGGGCTGAGTTCTTCAACGCTGTTGGTACCCGCGTTTTTCAGCAAGTGAGCTTCGCGCCCATCGGTGCCGCCATTCACACCAGGTGCTCCCTCCCGGTGGCCATCGGACCGAACCGTGAAAGTTACTCCTCCATTGGGTGCAGAGATCTGACGAGCAATGCCCATGCCGCCGCGATACCGACCGCCACCAGAGCTATCTTCGACAAGAGCATACTCATCGACCAGCAAGTCGTACTCGATTTCCAACGGCTCTATCGGTAGGTTCGAAGAATTGGTGACATGCACGTGAATACCGTCCATGCCGTTTCCAAGAGCTCGTGCTCCGGCTCCACCCCCGATCGACTCCACGTAGACATAGCCTTCATCGCGGCCTCTTAGCTTGCCGGAAAAAACCATCACCGGTACGATATCTTGTCCCGCTGCCTGCGCGCGTTCCTCCGGGAGCAACTGCGAGAAAGCTCCAATCAGCGCGCGGACCACCTTGTTGCAGGTGATCGATCTCGCTCCAGTCGCAGCTGGTGGGCGCGGATTAAGTAAACTACCTTCCGGCGCAGAAATCTCGATCCCATCGAACATCCCCGAATTCGGAAGCAGATATGGATCAAGAAGCGTCTTCACGACATAGTAGACTGAAGCGTTCAAGGCAGACGCCACGACGTTCAGCGCACCTCTCGCTTGAGGGCCGGTGCCTTCGAAATCAACCGACAACCGGTCTCCTTTGACAGTAACATTTGCCTGGATGCGAACCTCTGCATCGCCCACCCCATCGCTCTCGATTTTTGAGACGAAGCTAGCAGTCCCGTCCTTCATTTCAGTGATGCGATTTCGCAACCGTTGGGAAGTATAGTTGAACAGATCCTCAATGAGGGCATCCACCTTGTCGGCGCCTTGCGTATCCGCCAATTCGCGCATGAGCCGCGCTCCACGCTCGTTCGCAGCCGCTTGTACCTTGATATCCAACCAACGCTCATCGGGTGACCTCGAATTCAGAGCAATCAGTCCCAACAAGTCTTCATCCAGCTCTCCCTCACGGAACAACTTGAGTACCGGCAGCCGTAACCCCTCTTCAAAAATCGAAGTTGCTCCGCCATGGATCGAACCAGGAACAGTGCCGCCAACGTCAGAGTGGTGACCGACATTTGCCGTGAAATAGCGGACCCGGCCGTCGGCAAAAACAGGGGTTACAACAGAAATGTCAGGGGTATGGGTTCCACCCGCAGCATAAGGATCACTGCAAATAAAGACATCGCCGTCTTTGATTTTTTCGACGGAATAAGTTTCCAGGACTTTCGCGACCGCCCCGGTTAGTGATCCCAGATGAAGCGGGATATGGCTAGCCTGTGCAATCAACCTCCCGTCTGCAGCAAAAAGTGCGACGGAGCAGTCCTTTCGTTCCTTGATGTTTGACGAAAAGGAGGCTCGGATCATGGAAGTACCGATCTCATCCGCCACCGCGAGGAGGCGATTTGTGAATACCTCCATTTCGATCGGGTCGGAAAGGGCGGGCATGTGTTTCTGTGCCATGGTTAAACCTCGATGATCATAGTGCCGGTGGAATCCACGCTGAGTCGTTGACCGGGTTCAACGATGGTGGTTGAAGACATTTCTTGTACAATTGCAGGCCCTTCTATGTATGGGCCGACCGGAATGCGTGCGCGCTCATAAATTGTGGTCTCGTACCAGCCGCCATCGAAGTAAACCTTCCTTGAGCCAAGAACGGGATCTCCGTCGGACGTCACGAAGTTTGTATCCGTTTTTGCTGCGGCCGATCCCGTAACCGTGAGTCGCAAATTCACGATCTCGACAGCTCGGTCTTCAATATCGTAGCCGTATTCTTGACGATGAGCGGCCTTGAAACCCTCGAGAAATGTCTCGAAGCTCGCCTCCACACCGTCGAGTTCAATCTGAACTTCGTGGTTCTGGCCGTCATATCGGGCATCAACGATATAACGCATCGACCTGCGGTCGTCCGTGATACCCTCGCCCTGAAGCCAATCGTCGCCCTGCGCAACCATTTTCGCAAAACTCGTAACGACATCAGACCAATTCTCAGGAGTTGCAGCCGAGACACCCGTTTGTACGAAATCGAAGCTGACATCAGAGAGAAGAATGCCCCTTGCACACATGGTCCCTGGCTGGGCAGGAACCAGCACCTTGCTTATGCCAGTTTCCATCGCCACAGCTGCGGCATGAAGAGGTCCGGCACCTCCGTATGCGAAGAGCGCAAAATCTTGAAGCCGGTGCCCTTTCTCCGTCGAAACTGCACGGATGGCACGGCCCATGTTTGCAACGGCAATGCGAAGGATTCCTAGAGCGGCTTCTTCAATCGAGAGACCAAGGGGTTCCGCAATCTTCGATTGGATGGCCGCTCGGGCTGCATCCTTGTCCACTTGCAAGCGACCTGAAAGAAGCGTGTCGGAGTTCAAACGGCCCAGCACGAGGTTGGCGTCAGTCGTCGTTGGTTCTGTTCCACCTTTGCCATAGGCAACGGGTCCGGGATGCGCGCCAGCGGACCTTGGCCCGACTTTCAATGCGCCTGCGTCATC
>DDIP01000294.1:0-157 GCA_002338605.1 Proteobacteria bacterium UBA1847
TGGCGCGTCTCGCGGCCCGCGCGGCCGGCGACCTGGATGACGGACTGCGCCAGGCGTTCGGCACTGCGAAAGTCGGTGCCGAACAAGCCCTGGTCTGCGTTGATGACGCCGACCATTGTGAGTTTCGGGAAGTGATGCCCTTTCGACAGCATTTGCG
>DDIP01000294.1:249-2744 GCA_002338605.1 Proteobacteria bacterium UBA1847
CTTTCGACAGCATTTGCGTGCCGACAAGAATGTTCGCGTTGCCGAGCGTTGCGTCTGCGAGCGCCTCGTGCATCGCACCCTTCAGGCTCGTGCTGTCGCTGTCGATGCGACTGACAACAGCGCGCGGAAATCGAACGCTCAAAGCCTCTTCGAGGCGTTCGGTTCCTTCACCGAGGGCCTGTGCGGGCTCGCCGCATTCATCGCAGCGTTCGTCAAGCACTCGTGCGTGCCCACAGTGGTGGCATCGCAGCTCGCGGCTGCGGGCATGGACGGTCAGCCGGGCGTCGCATCGTTCGCATCCGGCGATGTGCCCGCACTGTCCACAGATCAAGGTCGGCGCAAAGCCCCGCCGGTTAAGAAACAGGAGAACCTGGCCGTCGCTGTCGAGATGACGCCGAATCGATTCGGCCAATGGTTCGCTGATACCGTCGCGGGTTGGTGCGCGTATTGTGTCAATCAGGCGAATGACGGGTGGCTTTGCATGTCCGGCGCGAGATGGCAGGACGATGTGGCGGTACGTGCCGCTGCGGCAATGCTGCAACATTTCAAGCGTCGGTGTAGCGCTGCCCAGGATGACCGGGATATCCAGGTGCTTCGCCCTGGCAATTGCGAGGTCCCGTGCTGAATAGCGCAGGCCCTCCTGTTGCTTGAACGAGTGGTCGTGTTCTTCGTCAACAATGATCAGACCCGGGTCTTTCATTGGCACGAATACAGCGGATCGTGTGCCCACGATGAGTCGGGCGGCACCGGATCTGGCGGCACGCCAGGAAGCAAGGCGTGCATTGTCGCTCAGCCCGGAGTGCAACAGCGCGGGTTGCAGCCCGAGTCGTTCGCCAAGCCGCGCAACCAGTTGTGGCGTCAATCCGATTTCAGGCACCAGCAACAGCGTCTGTTTGCCTTGATCGAGCACATCCTGAACCCGCTGCAGGTAGACCTCGGTCTTGCCGCTGCCAGTAACACCGTCGAGCAGAAAGGCGGCAAAGGCATCGCTTTTTCTTAACTCCGCCAACGCTGCGGACTGGTCATCATTCAACACGGGCCCGGCGACTTTTTCGGCAGCCAGTCGGTCGTCGAAGTCGTCGGCGCGCGCCGTGAAGGCCGCGATCAGTCCTTTTTCGATCAACCCGCGGGTGGCACGGCGCCAGGTCGGCATCGTTTCGGTCAGCGTGTCCGCGTCCAGGCCGTCGCCACCGACATCGATCAGCAATGCGAGCAATTCCGCCTGTCTGGGCGCCCGCTTGCCGAGTGGCTCGATATCGCAACGTTCACCGGCGTCCGTAACGGCGATGCGTTCCACCGTGGGATGCAAGGGCTTGCCCTGTCGCAGCAAGGTCGGCAGGGCCGCCGAGACAACCTCACCAATCGGATGGTGGTAATAGTCGCTCGTAAAGCGAATCAGCCAGAGGTCCGACGCATCAAGCAGGGGATTGGCGTCGAGCGTGTCGATGACGCGCCGGATCCTGTCGCCTGAAACGCTGGTCTTGCCAGCATGCGCCATGACGAGACCAACCTGTTGTCGGCGCCCGAATGGCACGAGCACGCGCTGACCGGCAGCGGGCACAGGACCGACAGCGGCGGGCAAGTAGTCGAAATCCCGGGACAAAGGGACATTGACGGCAATCTTGAGGATCGGCTTATCGCTCACAGAACTTTACATAATGCAGAGAATTAATCCCTCGAGCTGTCAACTTCGATGCGGCCCGAGCGTTGTTTGAGGGAAGACAACTTAGATCACCCGGTGGTGGAGTCAAGGGATATGACAGCAGGCACGGCAGATTTTGCGGTATCGTGCGACGAGTCGCGGACGGGAGCACGAACACTGCAGCAGGCACGGAAAATTGACCAGTTTCTTGCATCCGTTGAGCGTCGTGCTTTACGCATCACCGAGATTGCTGTTCGTGATCGCGATGAAGCGCTGGACCTGGTGCAGAACGCGATGATCAAGCTGGTCAGGAACTATCACAGCCGCAGTGCCGATGAATGGACGCCGCTGTTTTATCGAATATTGCAGAACGGTGTTCGCGACTGGCATCGGCGGCAGGCGGTGCGCCGACGGGTCATGGCCTGGTTGCCAAAGGCAAAATCGGATGACAACGACTATGATGTTATAGCCGCCGCACCGGATCTTGCAGGACGTGCACCAGACGAAGAGCTGCAGAATTCAGAGGCGATGCGTGACATGGAGACGGCGGTGCATAATTTGCCGACCCGGCAACGAGAGGCTTTCATGCTGAGGACTTTTGAAGGTCTCGACGTTGCCGGCACGGCGGTCGCAATGGGGTGCAGCGAGGGAAGCGTCAAGACGCATTATTCCCGGGCTATTCACTCTTTGCGCGAAAAGCTGGGAGAGCATTACCAATGACAGACAAGCAGGACAATCCTGACGAGCGCATCACGACGGCTGCGAAGCAGGCCTTTGACGAGTCCGTCGACAGCCTCGATGCCGCGACATTGTCACGCCTGAATCGCGGCCGGCAGACGGCGCTCGCCGAACT
>DDIP01000353.1 GCA_002338605.1 Proteobacteria bacterium UBA1847
TAACACTATTTGTTGTTAACCGAATTGCTCGAATTGCTTCACTATAAAAGTGACTAATCGGGAACTAAAAAGTCTCCGGAAGAGTCGGGTCGATTCATGTGTCATTCTCCTTATTTTTTGCAATAGAGTTCGCACAAACACCTTTACCTTGGCCTCGGAGATTTCGACAAGATCAATCCTGTGCATCAACGGTCAGATACTCAAAGTCCGCTATTCTCGGATCGGGCCGCCCGAAAATATCCAGTTCCAGCTCCGTCCGCTCGTCAGCCGTGAACTTGTAGGGAACTGCAACATAGGCGGCCTCGATAACCTCCTTGAAATTCTTGTAAGGGAGATCGAAAACCCGGCCAACGAATTTCAAATTCATGGTGGAAGCATTGACCAATGTTTGCGCACCGGATGGATGCAATACCGCTGTGTCAATAAACCCATATGCTGGGGGTACGCCGAATTTCGCCTTCACGTCTGGAGTCAGGTATGGAACAAGATCGGTGAAAAACAAGAGAGAACCCTTTTCTACGTCCCAAGCTCGGAGTGTAAGATCCTTTCCGCCTACCAGCAGGCGTTGTCCGGAAGCAGAAAGATCGAATGAAACGATTCCGGCTTCCGGGCCATGGATTGTTCGTATCAATTCTCCTCTCCTCGGGTCCCAGAATCCGATGATTCCGATGTCGTCTGTCGTCACCACATACCGGCCATCCGGTGTGAATCGTTGTACGTCCGTTTCTTTTCGTGCTCCTTTAAGGTCGGTGATTAATTTGCCGGTATGCGTATCCCATACGGCCGCACGTATCCATGCACTGCCAGTTGCCACGAGCGCGCCATCGGGACTCAGAGCCGCTTGTACCATGCCGGCTTCACCTTCTCTAACCCTGATCTCCACGAGCGGTGCTCCGTTTGCTGCGTTCCAGAAACGAATGAACGAACCGCCAGCCGTCATCACCCGGCCCCCGCTGCCTACGAAAGCCAAGTCATGAAAATTAGGGTGGGGGCCGAGAAGCGCGAGTTCCTTGCCGCTATCTGTGTCCCAGATACGAGCGAAACCATTATCGGAAGTGGTCAATTCTCTACTCATTAAATCCCAGGAGAAGCTAGCTAAGCCCTCATAAGAAACGTCCGCCAAGAGTTTCGACCCATCGGGTGAAAACCGCGCATCCGCCGCCACTTTGGTTCCAGAGACAGGTGAAAACGTCAGCATCTGCTCGAAGGTTTTTGTGTCATAAAGGTAAGCTTCGCTCTTAAACACGTCGCTGGGAACCAGTAAACGTGAGCTATCCGGGCTGAAGGAAACCGAAGATTCTACAGTTCCCGAGAAATCACCCAAGCGCACGGCTTTTTCCTTTCCAGGCTGCCAGACCAGCGCCGCACCCTCGCTGCTCGCAGCAATCAACGTGCCGTCCGGACTGAAAGTAAACCTCCTTGCTCTCCCCTTATCTCGCAACAGACGGGCAGAATCCGGGTGCGCAAATTCCCAAAGGCGCACGGTACGATTTCCGGCTGTCGTCACGATGAAGCGGCTGTCCGGACTGAAGGTTGCAGACAGAATTCCTCTTAAACCAAACTCCTCGACGTCGTGACCAAGCAATGACGTTAAACGCTGACCGGACTTTACATCCCAAATCAGCGCTTGCGCTGTAGGACCGGCATCGGTTGTCACGAGGTAACGTCCGTCCGAACTAAAGTTAACGCTGCCGACTCTGGACTCGTGGCCGCGGAGAGTGAGCGATTCGGTTCCACTGCGGGTATCCCAGATACGCACCAGACCATCGGAGTCGCCGGTCGCCACATACGCGCCGTCCGGACTGAATGCAACGGAATAGATAAGTGGAAACGATTCACCGCCTCCCAGGTTTAGAAGACGCTCGCCGGACTCCAGGTCCCGTACCGACACACCATCACGTCCTTCGACGATGGCGGCGCGTCTACCATCCGGACTCACCACACCTTCCGACACGCAGCAATCTCCCTTGTCGATGATACTGCGAATCAATGTGCCGTCTGCGGCATTCCAAAGCCTTGCTTGGGATGCATTTAAATGGTTAATGGAAGTGGTTAGCAAAGCTGAACCATCCGGCGTGAACGACAACGAGAGAATCGCTCCCGGATGCGCCTGAAACCGTAGCATCTCTTTGCCATCGCGAACAGTGAAAATGCGCACCGATCCGTCTGTGTTCGCCGTTGCGAGCTGCTCGCCGTCCGGCGAAAAGGTGACCCATAAAACATTTTCAGTCATTGGAGAGAAGACATTTTCTCTGAATGTTTCCGGATTCGGGATGATGAGGCGTACGGCAGCCAGCGTTCGTGCATCCAGGATGTACACGCGACCGTCAACGCCAGCACTGGCGATATGTTTACCATCAGGACTGAAGGCGGCTATATTCACTACCCAAGTATGGCCGCGAAATACCTTGCGCAGGATAGGCCGCGTCGCCATCGCCTGATGCAGCACGTCTGCCGCCTGCCAGACATAAGGTCTTTCCTGTTCTGGTAGGCTTTCCTTCAACGGGCCGAAAGCCTCGCGCGCTACCATGATAGCCCGATGGGGCTGGCCAGATTCCAGATAGCGGCGTGCAATCTGTGCGAGCCGGCGGCCGTCGGTCTCGATTGCACGGCGAAGTTCTGTTTCCGCCTGTGTTTGGGCTTGCTCTGCGGTGGCACGGGCCTCCGTCTCCCGAAGCTGCAAATTGTAAAAGTAAACTGCCGAGAACGAGGTGATTCCTAAGAAGATTCCCGCAACGGCATAGCCCGCCCATCGACGTTGTACATCGCGACGGAGAGAAGCTCGGATGTATGGGTGCAGATCATCAATGACGATTTGCTGGCTGTGACTGAGCAGCTTTCGTGCCTCCTCGAGCCGTATTCCACGCGGTAACAAGAGGCTTTTTTGGCGCTTATTGGTTTCCCAGTGCATCATGTCGGCCTTGATGCGCTGGCGAATCTGCAACAGCGCCCGACTCTCTCCAACCCATTTGCGTAGCTCATTCCAGTTACGAATTAATGCCTCGTGGCTAACCTCAACGGTAGCTCGACCGTATGGATCGCGTCCAGTCACGAGCAGGCGGTTCTCCACAGCGGCAAAACGCCGCACAACTTCGCGTTCATGAACATCTGCAGGAAGTGGAATCCTCGCGCGAGTGTCTTTACCACTCTCCCCAGGCGTTACGAGGCTGACCAACAGACGACGTGCGGCGTTTTGCTCCGATGGCCGCAAAGCGCAGTAAGCTTGACGTGCCCGCTCAGCAATCGCTCCTTGAACGCCGCCGATCGTCCGGTAAGCGTCGAAAGTCAGAAGCCCCTCCCGACGCTGCAGCCACAGCTGGTGGAGGGCATGCTCCAAGAGCGGCAGATTTCCGGGCTCATCGCCGATGTCATCCAGGAGGCGCTCCAGGAGACCGTCCTCCAGACGCAGCCCCACTCCGGCGGCTGGCTCCGTGATGGCGCGCTCCAAACCTTTTCGCTGGATTCCTTCAACCGGCACCTGGTGGTTGGCCAGAAACTGAGGCATGCCCGGGTAACGGGATGCCTCCTCGTAGAAATCGGTGCGAAGAACCAGTATGCCATGAAAACGCTCAATCTGACTTGCCTCGAAGATCAATGTAACGAAGCGTGCAACATCTTCCTCGCTGTTATTTCGGCTTGCTTGGGTATAAAGTTCTTCCCATTGGTCAATGACGAGCAGCAGCCGACCGGTAGATGGCAAGCTTGCAAGTAACAATTCAGCCAACTGGAGCAAACGAACGTCACCTTGACGCAAGTGCATGGCAGCATTATTGAGATACGCGAGCTGTTCAGTTCGACCCAAATTGTCCGGTGGCGGATCGAAGGCGTTTACGAGCGCCACCAGGGGGTCGTTCCCAGGACGCAGTATCATCACGTGCCAGTGAGTTGTAGGGTCATCCTTGTGGAGGGCTGGCAAGAGTCCCGCCTGCACCAGGGAGGATTTGCCGCTTCCAGAAGGACCAAGTAGTGCCGTCATCGGTGCCTGTCTCGTCTTGTCAGCAAGCTGTTTGACCAAGTCCTCGCGCCCGAAAAAGAATGGCGCATCCTCCTCGCGGAACAATTCCAGTCCGCGATAGGGACAAACGGTGCTCTGTGGAGCAGATATAGTGTCTTCGGGTAGTGGAGGCTCGCCACGTACTGCACGAGCCAGCTTTTGTAACGCCTCTGGATTATTGATGTCCTGTCGCAGATCAATCCAGGTTTCAAGCCGCAAAAAACCTAACGGCGGATCATCCACTCCAGGTAGCAGCAACGAGATGACGGGGAAGTTGTCGCTATAGGCTTGTCGATCAAGCGCCAAATAAATCTCGCGCTTTTGCCAACTGCCCAAGCCCTCAGGGCCCACACACACCACAATCGCATCTGATTCAACGAGCGCCTGCTCCAGCTGTTCCGGCCAGGGTATTCCGGGAACCAGCGAATCCCGATCGCGAAAGACCTCAAAACCTTCCCCACGCAGAGCGATTGCCAACACGTCACTTGCCGGTCCATCAACCCTGTGATAACTCAGAAAAATGCGCTTGGTACCTGAAGTTGACATCTCACTCCTCCGAATTCTTTTGCAAAAAATTGTACTGATCAGGACCCAACCCTATGATAAAGCTTATTATATGTTATTTTTCATAAAGGTACGTAACGTACCACTGAATTTCTAAATGTCACTTCCCGTGTCGCCGAGGATTGTAATAGTCAAGTGAAACCGGACACTTTTCTAGGAGTCTGTCGGACTTAAAGCGAAGAGGGGCTTAATTTGTTAGAATAGTGGTCAGTCAGCTTTATCCAGCGATTGCCGGGATCAAGAACCATATCCGGCGGTGTATTAAACCCTTCAAGGGTGAGTTGCTTTTGGCTTTTATATCGAATCATGGTGCACGGGTTTGGGGTTATTTCACTGATTTACGCACACTATTTTATCAAAATATACGTCAATTATAAATTTAATCAATAACTTATACTTTATGAGTAAGCTCTA
>DDIP01000147.1 GCA_002338605.1 Proteobacteria bacterium UBA1847
GCCGCAGCGCTCGAGGAATCGCCAAAGAAGGCACCCAGGCTGGACGAGTCCGTAGCTCACACGGAAACCTCGCATGGCATCGACCCGGCCAATGCGCCAAGCGCATTGCCACTGGCAAAACTGCAGGTATTAAGTGGTTCATTCGCCGGTCGCGAGCTGGAGCTGACGAAAGCTCTGACAACCCTGGGCCGTCCCGGGGTGCAGGTTGCTGCTATCACTCGCCGCGCCGAGGGCTACTATATCGTGCACGTCGAATCGGGCAAGGAAGGCGATTATCCACTGGTCAATGGACAGCCGATTGGCGCGCAGGCACGAAAACTTCAGGACAATGACGTGTTGCAACTCGCCGGGGTCAAGATGGGCTTTTTCATGGCCTGACCGCCAACCCGGAAGCCAGGGCAGGACTATCGCGAGCGAGGCGACTCGCGCCACTGAATCTTATTGATAGCCCCCATCGGGGTAGTCGTTGTATGTGTCCGGCACCCAGTTTTCAAACTTGGTGTAGCGGCCGACAAATGTCAGTGGGAAATCGCCAATCGGACCATTACGCTGTTTGGCAATCGCGATGTCGGCGACGCCCTTTCGGGGCGTGTCCTGGTTGTAAACTTCTTCACGATAAATAAAGACGATCAGGTCAGCATCCTGCTCAATGGCACCTGACTCTCTAAGATCCGACATCACCGGGCGCTTATCCGTACGCTGTTCAACGCTTCGATTGAGCTGCGACAAAGCAATGACAGGACATTCGAGCTCTTTTGCCAGTGCTTTGAGGCCGCGGGAAATCTCCGAAATCTCAGTTGCGCGGTTTTCCGTACTGCCGTGGACCTGCATTAACTGCAGGTAGTCGACAACAATTAATCCCACTCCGTGCTCGCGCTGCAATCGACGCGCGCGTGCGCGAATCTCGCTTGGTGCCAGTCCCGGTGTGTCGTCAATATAAATCGGTGCCTCGGACATCAACTGAACGGCGGTGTTGATTCGCGACCAGTCCTCATCCGGGAATTTGCCGGTACGCAGGTGCGTCTGATCCACCCGGCCCAGAGACGAAATCATACGAAATGCCAATTGTTGGGCCGGCATTTCCATCGAGAATATCGCGGTCGGCACCTTGGCACCGATCGCTGCGTTCTCGGCGATGTTCACAGCCAGCGTCGTCTTACCCATCGATGGCCGGCCAGCAATGATAACGAGATCGCCCGGCTGAAGCCCTGCGGTCAGTTTATCGAATTCGGTGTAGCCTGTTGAGACGCCAGTAATGTCTCCGTCGGACTGGTGCAGCAGATCGATCCGGTCCACGGCTGCGGGCAGGATGTCTTTCAGGGATTTGAAACCTTTGCGACCTCGATTGCCTTTCTCGGCAATATCAAATACCAGTTTTTCCGCATTCTCGAGGATTTCCGCTGCTGTGCGGCCGTCGGTGGTAAAAGCGCTGCCCGCAATTTCATTGCCCGCGCTGATCAAAGATCGCAGCGTTGAGCGCTCCCGCAGGATCTTTGCATAGGCACGAGCATTGGCAGCGCCTGCGGTCTCATTGGCCAGGGTCGCCAGATACTCGAGTCCGCCGGCAGCTTCGAGCTCGCCGCGGCCGTCCAGATGTTCGGAAACAGTGACCACATCGCAAGGACTGCCACTCTCGATCAGGCTGGCAATTGCCGCGAAAATCAGGCGGTGGTCCTTGCGATAAAAGTCATCACTGATGATGACGTCAGCAACCTTGTCCCACGCCAGCGCATCCAGCATTAAGCCGCCGAGCAGGGACTGTTCGGCTTCAATGGAGTTAGGCGGGACCTTGAGGCGCTGTTCAGCGCCCCCGTCAATCATGCCGTCGTCCAAAGCCCGGACCATCCGATACTATCCCCTGTCAGAATTCATTCTGACTCAAAGCTAACACACCGACGCTTTCGATCCGCGGTGTCCGTTGCGAAACCTATTCTGCCGCGACAACGCGAACCGTGACTTCACTATCGACATCGGCATGAAGGTGTACGCCGATCTGGAACTCACCAAGTTGATGGATCGGACCGTCGGGCATACGAATTTCACTGCGTTCAACGTCGATCTGAATGGCTTCAAACGCATCCGCGATATCGATCGGCCCAACAGACCCGAACAGCTTGTCTTCGCTACCGGCATTCGCCGCAATCACAAGCTCGACGCCGCTAATGGTCTTGGCTCGGGCCTTCGCTTTTGCGAGTTCCTCCGCTGCCGCCTTCTCAAGCTCTGCGCGACGCGCTTCAATCTGCTTGATGTTTTCGGGAGTCGCAAGTGCAGCTTTGCCCTGGGGCAGCAAATAGTTGCGGCCAAACCCCGGCTTGACGGTGACCAGATCGCCAATACCACCTACATTTTCAACGCTTTCCAGCAAAATAACGTTCATGTTTTCAAACCTTTACGTTTTAGCAAATCGACGCCGGAAATCAAACCATGCGTCTAAGTAACCAACCAATGCCAGCAACATTACCAGCAGAACCTGCAGAAACGGCAACAATATGTATACCGATATCAATGCAAAACCAGGCAGGTAAGCCTCACCACGCAGCCAGTGCATGATAGCGAGCCCCTGCATCATGAACATCGCAAACAAAATAAACGCGATATTCTGCAACCAGGCCGCGCCGATCACAAACGCAAGCAGCGATGCCAGCGCCATTGTGAACGCTATGACGCGCCCAAAATTCAATTCCCGAAAACGCCCGAAATTCGAGGTTTCATACGGCAACTGGCGATAAAACCAGTAGCCCGTCATCATCGCGACAGTAAACAGCATCCAGTACACCAGGACAGCCGAAATCGTCATGATATCCGCGGTCAGCATCGACGTATCGAGTTCCAGACCGTTGTCATTGACCACTTTGGCCATCGCGTCCAGGTACGGCTGCCAAAAAGCAGCCGGATCCGGGACGACGACTTGAAACACGAACATCGCCACAATCGCCACGATTACCGACACCTGCAAACTGAGTGTCAACGACCGTGTCGCTACCAACAAATTGGTCAGCAGCAAAGCCGGGACCCAGGTCCCCGCAACCAGCACGAGTACTGCTGGCAGTGTTCCGCCAACAATGAGTGTCGCCACCGCCAGGATCGCCGTCGCGATCAAAGCGCCAGTCACTGCTGGCCGATTCCCTTTCGCCAGGACCAGCAGCGCCATGATTGCACCGCTGGTGATTTGCGGAGCCGGCAACAACAATGTTACCGCTAGCGCAAGAATCGCGTTGTATGGCCGTGCGAGCAGCCAGTTGGCTATTGCCTGCACGAGGCCGTAACCCGAGCGCTTAGTGGCGGTCGGTATACGGCAACAGGGCCAGGAATCGAGCACGCTTGACTGCCGACGCCAACTGGCGTTGGTAGTGCGCTTTTGTGCCCGTAATCCGACTCGGTACAATTTTGCCGGTTTCAGTGATGTAGGCCTTCAGCAGGTTGAGATCCTTGTAGTCGATCTCCTTGATGCCTTCGGCGGTAAAACGGCAATACTTCCGTCTGCGTGAATAACGACTCATGGC
>DDIP01000412.1:0-474 GCA_002338605.1 Proteobacteria bacterium UBA1847
TGCTCCGCCTGGACGCGGGCCTCGTCTTCGGCGCTTTACGCTGCGAGCGCTTCTTTCGCGCGCGCTTCTTCCTCGCGTTTTGCGGCCGCGACCTTCTCCGCCTCGATGCGTTCTTTTTCAGCCGCCTCGGCAGCGAGACGCTCTTCGGCTTCCTTGCGTTCGCGATCAAGCGCATCCTGCTCATCCTGCGCCTGTTTCTCGAGCACATCGCGCTTGATATAGGTGCGCTTTTTGCGAACCTCAACGCTGACCGTTCGGGATCGACCCTGGGCACCGGATAGACGAAGCTCTGACGATGATTTTCGCTTCAGCGTTATACGCCGCGGTGCTGCTGCAGTGGCAGGCGTATCATCCTGGCCGTGACTGCGACGCAAGTGAGTCAGCAATTCCAGTTTCGCATCTTCACTGATCTTGTCATCAGACCCCTTGACCTTGATACCCGCCTCATCAAGCTGCGCCAGCAACTTGTCGACC
>DDIP01000412.1:505-9669 GCA_002338605.1 Proteobacteria bacterium UBA1847
CCAATGCCGTGTTCGGCGCTGATGCTGCCGCCGAACCTGTCGACGACCTCGTAGATCTGCGCCAGCAACTTGTCGACCGGCACCTTCAGTACTTCAGCAAATTGTGCAACTGTCACATCAGCCATATATTAACTCCGCAAACAAAGGCAGTTACGCCTGTTGCTCCTCTTCGAACCAGTGCGCACGAGCCCTCATGATGAGCGCAGCCGCATCGTCCTCGCCGATATCCTCGTTGATCTCACGCAGGTCGTCGGTCGCCAGTTCAGCAAGATCCTCTCGTGTGACGACGCCTTTGCTGGCAAGAAGGAATGCCAGGCTCTTTTCCATGCCCTCAAGACTCAACAAGTCATCGGCCGGCTCGACTTCATCGATTTTCTCTTCCTGGACAATTGCCTGTGTCAACAACACGTCGCGTGCCCGACTTCGCAATTCATCAACGATGCCTTCATCGAACTCTTCGATTGCCATGAGTTCCGACGCCGGCACATAGGCAACTTCCTCGATGGTCGAGAAACCTTCCTGTACAAGAATGAGGGACACCTCTTCATCGACGTCAAGCTGTTTCGAGAACAGCCCGATGAGTTCCTTCGTCTCCGACTCACTCTTTTCTTCTGCATCCTGGGCAGTCATGACGTTCAGCTCCCAGCCGGTCAGTTCGCTGGCAAGCCGAATGTTTTGACCGCCGCGTCCGATCGCCTGAGACAGTTTGTCTTCTTCTACGGCGATATCCATGCTGTGGTTATCTTCGTCGACCACAATGGACACGACCTCGGCCGGTGACATTGCGTTGATAACGAACTGTGCGGAATTCTCGTCGTAGAGAATAATGTCGACACGCTCGCCAGCCAGCTCGTTGGAGACAGCCTGCACACGTGAGCCGCGCATACCGACACAGGCACCGACGGCGTCTATGCGGCTGTCATTGCTGCGAACAGCGATTTTGGCGCGCAGTCCAGGGTCGCGTGCCGCGCCCAGAATATCAATCAGGCCCTGGCCGACCTCGGGGACTTCGATTTTGAACAGTTCAACGAGGAATTCGGGCGACGTGCGTGTCATGAACAACTGTGGGCCGCGAATTTCGGATCGTACTTCGGTCAGCAGCGCCTTTATTCGGTCCTGCGGGCGCACCGGTTCGCGCGGCACCATGTTTTCGCGTGGCACAAAACCTTCGGCATTTCCGCCGAGATCGATGTACACACCATTACGGTCGACACGTTTGACGAGGCCCGACAGCATTTCGCCTTCGCGCCCCTGGTATTCCTCGACGACTTGCTCGCGCTCGGCTTCGCGTACCTTTTGAACGATGACCTGCTTTGCCGTTTGTGCCGCGATGCGGCCAAATTCAACCGACTCCATCGGCACTTCCACGTAGCCACCTGGGACGGCATTTTCGTCGATATCCACTGCGTCGATCATGCGCAGCTCGCGATCCGGTGTCTCCAGTTCGGTCGACTCGTCTTCGAAGACGAGCCAGCGACGAAACGTGTCGTATTCGCCGGAATTGCGGTCGATACTGACGCGTACGTCGATATCTTCGCCGTGTTTTCTGCGCGTTGCAGACGCAAGCGCTGCTTCGATCGCCTCGAATATGATGTCTTTCTCAACGCCCTTCTCATTCGAAACAGCGTCAACGACCATCAAAATTTCTTTGCTCATTACCCTAAAACTCCAAAAAACCCGTGGACTCAAGCCCCGTCGGGAACCAGCCGAGCGGTATCGAGGGTCGCCAGCGGCAAACTGTGTGACTCACCATCCACCTCAACCACAATATTTTCGTCATTCGAAGACAACAATTTGCCTCGAAATCGTCTGCGCCCCTCTATCGGGAAACGCATAGTAACTTTCACGATTTGACCTTCAAATCGTTGAAAATGCTCAACTTTTGTCAACTTCCTGTCCAAGCCCGGTGACGAAACCTCGAGGTTGTATTCACCCGCCACCGGGTCTTCAACATCGAGCAGTGCACTCACCGCAAGACTCACTTTCTCGCAATCGTCAAGACCGATGCCCTCGGGCTTGTCGATCGTGGCGCGAACCAGACCGCCCTTGCTGCCCAAGCGGACCTCAAGGTCCGTGAGCTCGTAGCCCAATCGCTCAACCGTCGGTTCGAGCATTTCCCTGAGCTCGTCTGACGTCATCGCCTGTCACCTAAGCATTTGTTCTAAAACAAAAAATGGGCCAATGGCCCATTCGTACCCAGCGCTGTGTAAAGTCCGGGCCAGTTCTCCGGACAAGAAAAAACCCCTAAGCGGGGCCTAAACCCATCAATGCTTTGACGGGGCGCTGGCGCGGGATTATACGGCATTGTGATCTGGCCGCGCAACGCCGAAAACCGGCTATTTCGGTAGCAGCCCAAATGCTAAGCTGCCCGCTTTGGACGCATCATCGAGACGCACAAAATGCTGAAACTCAAAGACCCGGCCCTGCTCAGGACCAAAAACTTCATCAACGGCAAATGGGTCGATGGCTCATCAGGCACCATTGACGTGACGAATCCTGCGAATGGCAAGGTCGTTGCCACGATCGCCAACGGCAGCGCCGACGACGCTTCCCGCGCGGTCGAGGCAGCCGCCAGGGCTTTCCAATCCTGGAGCCGCACACCGGCCAAGCAACGGGCGGTACTGCTGCGCAACTGGTTTAACCTGTTGATGGAGAATGCCGACGACCTGGGCGCCATCATGACGGCCGAGCAAGGCAAACCACTGTCCGAATCGATCGTTGAGGTCAGCTATGGCGCCGGATTCATTGAGTATTATGCCGAGGAGTCAAAGCGAGTCATGGGCCACACGATTCCGACAATCTCGAACGATCGCCGGTTCCAGACCTACAAGCAACCGGTCGGCGTCGTCGGTTGCATCACGCCCTGGAATTTTCCCAATGCAATGATCGCGCGGAAGGCCGGACCCGCACTGGGCGCCGGTTGCACGATCGTCATCAAGCCGGCAACGGAAACACCGCTATCCGCCCTTGCGATGTGCGAGTTGGCCGATCGGGCCGGTATACCCAAAGGCGTAATCAGCGTTGTCGCTGGCGACGACTCACGCGGAATTGGTGCAGTTCTGACGCAGCATCCGAAAATCGGCAAATTCACGTTCACCGGGTCAACACCGGTTGGCAAGATCCTGATGAAGCAATGTGCCGACGGCGTCAAGAAGGTTTCTCTTGAGTTAGGTGGCAACGCGCCTTTTATTGTATTTGACGATGCGCACATCGATGCCGCCGTTCAGGACTGCGTGGCGACAAAATTCCGGAACTGCGGCCAGACGTGCGTCTGCACCAATAGAATTTTTGTGCAAAGCAGTGTCGCGGACGAATTCACGGCCAAATTGAAGACCGCAATTGAAGCGCTCAACGTTGGCGACGGCTTTGAAGCGGGAGTGACTATCGGCCCCCTGGTTAATGAGACGGCGGTTAGCGAAATGCAGGAGTTTATTGCGGACGCCAGGACCAAAGGCGCCAGCATTGAGCTCGGCGGCAGCAAACACAAGCTTGGTAATTGTTTTTTCGAACCCACCCTTATCACAGGTATATCCGACGATATGCGCATCGCGCACGAAGAGATATTCGGACCAATTGCCGCTATTCAGGTCTTCGAAACCGAGGACGAAGCGATTCGGCGAGCAAATGACACACCGTACGGCCTGGCCGCTTATTTCGCGACCCGTGACATCGGTCGGGTCATGCGAGTCGCTGAGCGCCTCGAGTACGGTATCGTCTGCTCAAACTCTGGCGTTTTCTCAACCGAAGTTGCCCCGTTCGGCGGCTGGAAGGAATCCGGCATTGGCTCAGAAGGCGGCCAGGAAGGCATGGCCGAGTTCTTCGAGACCAAGTTCCACGCGATGGGCGGCATCGAGGATTAGGCGGTGCACTAGTACGCTATTCGCCCACATCTTGCGTCGGGACGCATCATTAATATCTGCACTGTGCCGATAGCGCGTTCGATAAAGGCACTTTCGCAATAGCAAAGGTAGAACTGCCACATGCGGATAAAGTCCTCCGAATAACCCTGTGCGCGGACGTCGTCGATTCGTGCGAAAAATCGATCGCGCCAGTGCTTGAGCGTCATTGCATAGTGCGGACCGATATCCTCGAGATGAATGACGCGCAAATCCGTGTGTGCGGTCATCGTGCGCGTCATATCGGTAACCGAGGTCAGGCAACCACCTGGAAAAATATAACGCTTGATAAAGTCGACGCCCTTTCTGTACTTCTCGTAGCGCTGATCGGCCATCGTAATGGCCTGTACCAGCATCTGCCCGTCGGGTTTGAGGAGTTCGCGGCACTTTTTGAAATAGGCATCATGAAACTCGTACCCGACCGCCTCGATCATTTCAATCGACACCAGCTTGTCAAAACGACCTTCTAGATCACGGTAGTCACAAGACAGCAGAGTGATCTTGTCTTCAAGTCCGGCAATCGCCACAGCCTGCTTCGCATATTGGTATTGCTGTTCAGAAATTGTAGTCGTAGTGACATGACAGCCATAGTGCGTTGCCGCATGAATGGCAAAACCACCCCAACCTGTTCCAATCTCAATAACCGAGTCAGCCGGTCCCAGAGAGAGCTTCCTGCAGATCCTGTCCAACTTGTCGACGGCGGCCTGCTCCAGTGAAACATCCGGCGCTTCGAACCAGGCGCAGGAATACATCATCGCCGGGTCCAGCCAGAGTTTGTAGAAGTCGTTGCCGAGATCATAATGGGCGGAGATATTCCTGCGGCTACCCTTGCGCGTGTTCTTGTTGAGCCGGTGCAGCAATTTCTGAACGGGAGCCTTAAGCAGCGCCAGTCCGGAGTCGACTCTTTCCAGAACAGGCCGATTTCGAACCATGATTTGCAGGAATGTCGTAAGCGACTTACAGGCCCAGTACCCGCGTATATAGGTCTCACCGGCAGCGATCGAACCACCGAAGGCAATGTCGCTGTAGAATCTCGGATCCTTTACCTGCACTTCGACGGCGTCTGGAAACTCGTCGGTCAGGTGACCGAATACGCAGCGCTCGGAACGATCACGAACAATGATCTGCCCATCCGTCAGTTGCTTGAGCCGTGACAACACAATGCGGCGAGCGACGACGTCGAGAGCAGTTGGCGTTACCGCGTCACCGTCGAGACTCTGCGAATCAATCGGCATCAATTCAGTATTCATCGGACTGTAACCTCATCCTTTTTATCGGGGTGCGTGTAAAACGGGACACGTTTGACCCAGAGTCTCAATGCTTGCCAGTAAATGCTTGAAATGATTTTGAAGGTATGCAGCGGATACCGAATCAGAACACCGGCGAGCGATCGTCCGGTGATTGGTTTTCGTCGCAGCATCATCGCAGCGCTAAAGATACGCACGCCATCCTTCGAGTTGGCCATGAATACGGATAGCCGATCGAGCGGTGGCGACATTGCCCAGTCGTAGTCGACCTGCATAGGCATAAATGGCGACACATGCATCTTTTTCTTTGGCCGGAACCGCCAATGTGCTTGTGCTGGATCTAAGCTTCGGCAGTCCAGCACATAACAATCGCACTCACCCCATGGTGTGTTACTGACTTCGGATACGATGAACTCGACCGTCTCTTTATCCTCGGCAAAGCAATAATAAAAACTGACAGGATTGAAGCAATAGCCAAAGTAGGACAGGTTCGTTAGCAAACGAATGGGTCCCATGGGCCGATAACCGGATTCAGCTTCAATCCGATCTCGCACGGACTCTGACAGCGCCTGGTTCTCGGGACCAAGATGATTGGCACGTTTGAACCGGGCCAGCGCCGGATGCCGTGTTGACCAGAGCCAGCGACGCTCAAAAAGTTGGGGAAGCTCGTCAAGATCCAGGTACATCAGGAAAACTCTATAGCTGAATTTGTGCTGCGCGGGTATTGCCCGCGTGTGCCTAACTTGCCCTTCGTAAATACAGCTTTCCATTGGATAGCCTCTCCTCGAAATGGCCAACGGCGTCAAGCGCGCTGACAACACCATCTTCATGAAACCCGTTTCTCCAATACGCGCCACAAAAAAAGGTACGGTCGTCATTCAGGTCGCGTTGCCGACATTGCGCTGCAACGGAATCCTGAGAAAAAACGGGATGCTCATAATCCACGGTACGAATGATCTTTCCGGGATCAATCCGCCGATCGTTGTTCAACGTCACAAGGTACTGATTTTCCGCATCAAGACCCTGGAGAATATTCATGTTGTAAGTCACGGCTACATGGGCGCTCGGGCGTTCCGGAACATGATAGTTCCAGGCCGCCCAGGCTTTACGGCGCTTCGGCATCAATGCCTGATCGGTGTGCAGCACGGCTTCGTTGCGCTGGTAGGGAATGGCACTACGAGTCCGTTGTTCGATAGCCGATGCATCCTGAAGTAGCCGTCGTGCCTGATCGCTGTGGCAGGCTAGAAAGACATAGTCAAAATTCTCAACGCCGCCACTCGTGGTATACACCTCAACTCGATCAACAAACCGTTTGACGGACTCGACCGGACTGTTCAGCCGGATTCGATCTATGTGCCCGGCAACCAGCTTCGCAACGTATTCGCGAGAGCCACCTTTAATCACGCGCCACGTTGGTCGGTCCTTCAACTGCAGCAATCCATGATTCGCGAAAAAACGCACCAGAAACTTCACTGGCATCTCAAGTACGGAAACCGGTTCCGCTGACCAAATTGCCGCTGCCATCGGTATCAGGTAGTGCTCGATGAACTCCCGGCCGTAATCGTTTTCGCGCAAGTACGTACCCAGAGACTCGGTGTGGTCAAGGTGGTCGACGCTCGGCAGGGTTGTTTCGTTAAATCGGAGTATGTCGCGAATCATCCGGTAAAACCGTGGTCTTAGCAGGTTCCTTCTCTGCGCGAACAATGCGTTTAGAGACGATCCGCTGTATTCAAGGTCACCGCCTTCTGCCTGTACGCTGAAACTCATCTCGCTCGCTTGTGACTCTTGGCCAATCTCGTCAAGAAGGCGAATGAAATTTGGGTATGTCCGGTCATTGAAGACAATAAAGCCGGTATCAACAGCAATTTTCCGGCCGTTCTCGAATACGTCAACAGTATTGGTATGCCCGCCAACATAGTGGCCAGCCTCATACACCGTGATGTCGTGCTCTGCTCGCAGTTGGTAAGCCGCAACATTCCCGGCTATTCCGGTGCCAATGATTGCGATCTTCATGCGACTACCATTTCTGCGGAACACGTTTGATCTGGGTCGTGTCATAGCCCAGTTCACTAACCCGGGAAATCAACCGGTTGAAGTCTGCGTCCGAAATCGAAGGAGTACGCGCCATGATCCAGACGTAGTCGCGATCCTGCCGGCCAATGATTGTTTGCGAGTACTCGCTGTCGAGGTAGACGATGCGATAGTCCGCCTTGACAGGCCAGACGAAGCGCATCCCCCATCGCGCATTGGATCCCTCGTCAAGCACGAAGGCCTTTGGGTTGTACTGTTTTTCTTTGCCGTCGAAACCACCCTTGCGGAATGTAAAGGTCGTCGCAATTGTGCCGTCATCATTCAAACGATAGGTCTCGACGGCGTTGTATGCCCCCTTTTCGAGAAATGTCGGTATGTTGGCAATTACGTACCACGGCCCCATGAATCGCTCCAGGTCCACATAATCGACTGTTTTCATCTCAGGTCCTTTTGCCGCACATCCACCGAGCACTAAAACGGCAAGCGCGATCAGTACAGTTTTCGTCATGTTTTGCATATCAAGAGAGCTCGTAGCGGAGAATGCGCCCGCCTTTCGCGACTGACTCCAGAGCGAGCCATTCGTTTTCGGTTGAATACCACAGCGTGACATCAATATTGTCCGCGGTCAGTTTGAAACGAGTCGCCGAAACTTTTGAACCACGGACTTCGAGCGTTTCACCACCAACTTTTTCAACACTGACATCGACGTACTCGCCAGTCTGTGGGTTAAGTAGTCGTTGCTGCCCAAGAAACTCTGGATTCCAGTACGCGAATGTCATGATGCATTGCGGCAATTCTCTTTCATGCTTGTCGCCATCGACGACAAATACATCGCCGTCCAATTCGCCGGTGACTTTGCTGTGCTTGCCGTTGGCATTCGTAGTTGCATCCAGAGCCGTGAGACAATTGCCTGCCCACTGCTCTGCTGCTCTGTGCTCATAGGTATAGGCCGTGATGAAAAGAAACCGGTACTTGAAATTGGCCTCACTCTGTAACCGCTGTGTTCCGTCCTGCTCGGATAATTCGAAACGGTGTTCTCCAACTTTCTTATTGTCGAGATATACGGTGAAGTCCCAGTTTGAAAGTTGCGGCGACTTGCCATTAGCGGTTGAAGTCGATGAAACCGTAATGCTGAAAACGAGGACCGCAACGAATTGCCAAATCTTGTTTTTCATGAGCTGATCTCCTTCATTTTTGCGGCACGACGACGGGGCCCTGGGAAGAACGCGTTGGTGCGGCGAATGTAGTCCGCATACTCGGGGCGGCGCTCGCTGATCGTGCTCTCAAGCATTGCTACACCGGAAACTTTCAGCAACAGCAGGCTCATCAGCACTGGTGATACGATGCTCCACCATCCGCCTGCGCTTATTGCGAACAGGTAGAATGCCCACCAGATACAGAAGTCGCCGAAGTAATTCGGATGACGCGTGTATCGCCAGAGACCGGAGTCGAGAACCTTTCCCTTATTGGCAGGGTCTGCCTTGAAGCGTGACAACTGGTAGTCGCCACCCGCTTCGAATATGAGCCCGATCAACCAGAGTGTGGCCGCTGCGTAATCCAGGACGGTCAGAGCCGAGTGCGAACTGATCGATACGAACAGTGGCAGTGCAACGGCCCAGGCCAGTGCGCCCTGTAAGCCAAATACGATAAAAAGGCTCTTGAATCCGAAGCCCGGCTGGTTATTTTCGCGAATTGACTGATAGCGATAATCTTCGGGCTGGCCCCAGTTACGCACCGTGATATAGATAGACAGTCGCAGCGACCAGATTGCGACCAGCACAAGTACCAGGACTGCTCGCTCGGATAAGGGCTGAGCTTCGACAGCGAAAACAATGGCCGCTATCAGAAAGAACAGTGACCAGAGACTGTCCACGAAACTGACGTCTTTTTTAACCAGGCTGAATAGCCAGCTGAGAACTCCGACGATCAGGATTGCACCGAGGGACAGCCAGTAGGGATTCCAGCTCATCGGCTACTCGCCGCTATCCAG
>DDIP01000261.1 GCA_002338605.1 Proteobacteria bacterium UBA1847
GGGGTGCGCTAGCCAATAATCGCATCGGCCTCGATTTCTACCAGCATGCCGGGGCCAATCAGGCGACTGACTTCAACCATTGAACATGCGGGAGTCACATCGGCAAAGAATTCGCGATGTGCTTGCGCAACGTCTTTCCAGCGATCAATGTCGGTCACGAAGATTCGGGTTCTGACGACATCCTCCAGACCGGCGCCAGCCTCGGCGAGTGCCGCGGCAATGATCTCGATGCATCGCCGGGTCTGCAAATACATATCCCCTTCACCGACTAACTCGCCATTTTCACCGACTGGTGCACTTCCGGATACAGCGACATGCGCTCCGACCCGAACTGCCCGACAGTAACCCACCAGCGGTTCCCACTCAGTCCCCGTTTTGACTAACTTTTTTTCAGACATAGGAATGACACCAGGATGTAGGATGCAACGATTACCCAGAGCGTTACGGAGTTGACAACCACCGCATTGTTCAGGGCAAACATGGCTACAGGCACAACAACAAACAGGCGCAGCATTTCGAATCGTACGGCATTCGGGAGCCCTTCATTCAGCATGCCCAAAGTATACAAGTGTGTCCACAGTAACAGGCAAGGCACGAGCACCGCAGTCGCGCCCCGTTTCGCGAAAATATCGGCGACAAACGGGGTGAGAAGAATGGCGACCAGGAATTGACCGATCACATAGTACGACTGACGGGGTGATAACGGCGGATCGAACTTTCTGAACTGTCGTAGACCTGAAAATTCGCCCAGAAAGGATTCCAGTTAGCCAACGGCTTCCTTACGCCGAATACAACCGGCTCTTCATCGGGTTCCTCTGCAAAAGTGCCGAAGAGTCGGTCCCACAAGATCAGGATTCCACCGTAATTCCTGTCAATGTAGCGTTCATTCTGCGCATGATGAACATGATGATTCGACGGCGTTACGAGAATCCGGTCCAGCATGCCGAGCCGATTGACTTGCTGTGTGTGTGCACCCAGAACTGGTAAATCAGATTGATCGCTCCGACAGTAATCAGCACGTCGACCGGGAAGCCGATCAGAAACAACGGCACGTAGAATATCCAGCTAAACAGAAAACTGGTGCTTGTTTGACGCAGTGCCGTCGACAGGTTGTAGTCTTCGCTTTGGTGATGCACGGCATGTGCAGCCCAGAGGACGGAAATCTCATGGCCCAGGCGATGATTCCAGTAGTAAAAGAAGTCCCATGCGACAGCCGCAATCACCCACAGCAAGATGACGCTGGCGGTTGCGTTGAACCATTCCCGCTGAATCTCAAAAATAGCGAACTGCGAAAACACGAAGCCCCAGATCGCCCATTGCACAACCTTGGTGAAATAGCCGCTCGTCGTACTTAGAATTCCCGCACTCAGGCTGTTAATGGCATCATTCATGCGGTAGTGACCGGTTCGCCTGATACGATCGACAACCAGCTCGACGAGCAGCAGCAACAGAAAAAACGGAACGGCCAGCGCAATCAGATCCATTCCGCCATAATAACCCGAGCATGGAATTCTGATGATTAATTACAACGAATTGAAACTGTTGCGTGCGGCCCTCGGAAAACTTGAAGAAGGGTTTGCCGACCTGCCTGATTTCACCCCGGCGTTCGACGAAATCGCGCTGGCAACGGTACTCGACGAAGTCGCCACCAGGATGCGGGATAACTTCCCTTACTACCATCCCCAGTACGCGGGCCAGATGTTGAAGCCTCCACACCCGATCGCACGCATTGCCTATGCTCTGTCGCTATGGATTAACCCGAATAACCACGCACTCGACGGTGGACGTGCCAGTTCGGCAATGGAAAAAGAGTGCATCGCGCAGATCGGTGCGATGTTCGGCTGGCAAGCGCCGCTCGGGCATCTGACAGGCGGCGGCACGATGGCCAACCTCGAGGCGTTATGGGTAGCCGGCAGGTTGCATCCGGGCAAGCGCATCATTGCGTCCTCGCAAGCGCACTACACGCACCATCGCATCAGCGACGTACTCGGGCTGCGCTTCTCGGCGGTCGACGTCGACAGCAACGGACGCATGCGACTTACTGACATCGAGCGTGAACTCGCCAAGGGGGATGTCGGAACGGTCGTGGTGACCATGGGCAATACCGGCCTGGGTGCCGTTGACCCGTTGGCCGATATTCTGAAACTCAAGGAACGCTTTGATTTCCGCGTGCATGCCGACGCGGCGTATGGCGGTTACTTCACACTCAGCGACGATCTTGATACTCACGCACGACAGGCATTTGACAGCCTCATGCATGTGGACTCCATCGTCATTGACCCACACAAACACGGCCTGCAGCCCTACGGCTGTGGCTGTATCCTTTACAAGGACCCGTCGGTCGGCACGCTCTACCGGCACGACTCACCGTACACCTACTTTAGCTCGGCCGAACTGCACCTCGGCGAAATCAGCCTGGAATGTTCCCGGCCCGGGGCGTCCGCCGTTGCGCTGTGGGCCACGCAGAAGCTCATGCCGCTGGTTAAAGACGGCGACTTCGCAGCGTCGCTCGGCTGTTCGCTGCGTGCCGCTCGTGAGCTTCACCATCGTCTCGAAAACAGTCCACCCTTCGTACCGTTGATGCCACCAGAGCTCGATATCGTCGTTTACGCGGTCAATGCCGAAGACACGACAACGTCGAGCACCGCCGCCCGTCGCCTGTTCGCACGAGCCGCGGAAAACGGCCTGCATCTCGCCATGATAGAGCTCCCGACGGAGTTGGTGGGTCGTTATCTTGGAAATATCGAGATCAATTCGAAGACGCTCACCTGCTTGCGTTCGGCATTGATGAAGCCAGAGCACGAGGACTGGTGCGAACGCATCGTCGGCCTGCTTGAGAAATCGCTGGCCTGACTAACTGCTCTGTGTTTGCAAGAATAAGCGCACACACAGTACGCCGAGATAGAAGCAGGCAAATCCGCCAATCATTGTGCCAACAATGTAGGAAAACGAGTAGAAGAGCTCGTTCTTCTGCAACATCGTGTTCAGCTCAAGAACCATTGATGACAAGGTTGTGAAACTACCGCAGAATCCAACGGCAAAAAGCAGCCGGTACTGATCTGGAATAATGCCGGCATCATTGAACCAGTTTGTTCCCGCGATCAGCTGAGCGATGACGCCCATAACGAGGCAACCGAGCAAGTTTGCCGTCAGGGTCCCCCAGGGGAAATCTACGTCTCGCTGGATGAATACGTTCAGCGCAAATCTTGCCATCGCACCCAGCGCGCCGCCCAAAGCGACAAACAGGTAGGAATAAAGCGCGATCCGCATACTCAGGTCGACAATACGGCGAGTGTTTCCCGGTACTCGCGCTCAATGGACATGACGATGTCGCGCGCTGGCTGAATCGAATCGATACTTCCAACGCCCTGGCCTGCACCCCAGATATCTTTCCAGGCCTTGGCATCGGAGTTGGTCGCTTTTGCGAAATCCATATCGTGCTTCGAACCGTCCGGCAAATTATCGGGATCCAGACCGGCCTGGATGATACTGCCCTTGAGGTAGTTGCCATGCACACCAGTAAATAGCGACGAATTGACAATATCGTCCGCGGTGCTGTCAACAATCATCCGTTTGTACTCCGGTGTTGCATTCGCCTCATCGCTGGCAATAAATCGCGTACCGCTATAGGCCAGGTCCGCGCCCATCGCCCGGGCAGCCAGCACGTCACCACCGTTAGTGATGCTGCCGGATAAAATGATCGCGCCATCGAATTCCCTGCGGATTTCCTTGACCAGCGCAAACGGACTCATCGGCCCAGCATGGCCGCCTGCACCTGCACAGACAGCGATGATACCGTCCACCCCCTGACTGATTGCCTTTCGCGCGTGGCGCAGGCTGATCACATCGTGGAAAACCAGACCACCGTAGGAATGTACCGCGGTAACAACGTCTTCCGGCGGCCGCAGGCTGGTAATGATAATCGGCACCCGGTGCTCGACGCAGGTCTCCAAGTCCTGCATCAGCCGCGGATTGCTCGCGTGTACAATCTGGTTCACCGCGTAGGGTGAGACTGGTTGCCCCGGGTGCCTGTCAGCGTACTCCGCAAGTTCATCGCGGATACGTTTCAGCCATTCACCGAGCAACGCCTGTGGGCGCGCGTTCAGTGCCGGGAACGAACCGACAATCCCCGCCTGGCATTGAGCGATGACCAGTTCGGGCCCGGACACGATGAACATCGGCGCACCAATGAGCGGAACCCTGAGTCGTCCCTCGAGCGCTTCGGGTAGTGCCATAGATCGTCCTAGTTAAATACCATGAAGCTGGCTTCGCAGTCGGCCACCAGCACATCGTCTGTTTTTCGCCGTGCCTCGCCTTTCAGGATGATCAGGCGGCCTTTTTCTTTCTCTATCCAGCCGGTGAGCTTAATCGTTTCGCCGACATACAATGGCTGCCGG
>DDIP01000041.1 GCA_002338605.1 Proteobacteria bacterium UBA1847
CCCCTGCCGCGTTTTCGAAGCGTGACTCGATTTTCATCGCTGGCGGCAGGCGCGTGTCGTGGTTAAGGGCATTTCCGGACAGAGTTTGTGCGGAGTAGCGAATGCGGGCAAAGCCGGCAAGCAGCTTATTGACCTGTTGCGGTGACAAAAAGGTTTCGTCTGCCGTCAGGATTGGTCGTTCAGGGTCCAGGCTGCACATGGCAAATCGTTCCGTCGTGTCGGCAACGAATTGCTCCAGTAATGAGTCGAGCGAGTCGGGCTTCATCACCACGCAATTGCCGGGCAGGTACTCAAGCAAGGAAGCGGTAGAATCGAAAAACAGTGGCAGGTAGTACTCAATGCCACCGTGCGCGATGCCATCGGATACGTCCCTGTAGACTCGCGATTTGGCCGGCTGTCCTTCAAAACGCTCACGGTAGTGGCTGCGAAACCGCGTGATTGCATCGTCGTCGAGTGGAATCTCACGAGCCGGCAGGATGCGAATGGATTCGACTTTCTCACCTGACAGCTGATTCTCCGGTGAGAAATATCGCAGTGATTCGATATCGTCATCAAAGAAATCGATGCGTACCGGCGTATCGGCACCCATCGGAAATATGTCGATCAGCGAGCCACGAACGGCAAACTCTCCATGTTCCGAGACCTGGGGAACTCTGAGGTAGCCAGCCCCGGCCAGCGACCGGGTGAAGTCGTCCCGTGGCAGTGTCTGGCCGCAGGTGAGCGATAGAGAGCGCGCAGCGATGTAGTCGACCGGCGGCAATCGCTGGTGTAATACGGCTGGCGTCGCAATGATCTTGCCGCGGCGCATGGACGGCAATTCCGTCAATACGCGAAGACGTTGCGAGACGATATCCTGGTGGGGTGAGAAGCTGTCCCAGGGCAAGGTTTCCCATTCGACGAAATGTTCGACCACAATCGTGTCCCCGGCGAAGAACCGGCACTCTGCCTCGAGCTGGTCTGCATGGCGGGAGTCTTCCGCGAGCAACAGCAATGGCCGGCTTCGACCCTCGGCAAGCACCTGGGCGAGTTCAGTCGCTGCGAGTGCCGCGCTGGCGCCAATCAGGCGGCCCCACGAGGCTTCCTGTCCGGGCTCGGGCACGAGGGTCTTAACGGGCTTTAATAAAGAGTGAGTCACTGTGTTGTGCCGATCCAGGTTGCCGCTCGGGTGTCAAAGGGACGCGATTATTACACAGACACAAAAAAGCCCGGGACGTTTCCGTCCCGGGCCTTGCTTAATTCTGCTGGATCAGCGTTTTACGACGGCGTGGATCACCTTGTCATATTCAAAAAATACGACGAAATCCGAATATTCCCAGCGCGTGATCGGAGGGTCGCCGACAGGCGCTCGCGTGGAAACCGGGCTACCGTACTTGGACTGGACACTCGCCTGCGTCATGCCACGGGCTGGCCGTCCGTCGTCCGATCCTGCTGTCGCGCCGACCATTTTGACGGTCTCGGCGTGCGCCGTTGAGCCGAAAGCCAGCAACAGCGCGAGGGCACATACGATTCGCAGCTTGAACATTGGTACTACTCCCATGTGTGGTCCGAGAACTATACCATCCCGGCGCGCGCATCCCCATGCGAACTGCGTCACAAGTCGATGAATGTGGTTTAATGCCAGCCGATGCTAAACCCTGTCGAACTCTTCGTCGGACTGCGCTATTTGCGAGCCAAGCGGCGCACCGCCTTCGTGTCTTTTATTACGCTGATTTCCCTGCTCGGGATTGCCCTGGGTGTGGCCGCTTTGATCGTCATTCTGTCTGTGATGAACGGCTTCGAGGGTGAGCTTCGCAACCGCCTGCTGAGCATGTCGGCGCATGGCGAAATCGCTGCGGTCAATCCGTCGGGCGAAGACTGGATCGCTTTGCGGGAGAGTGTGAGCGCGGAGCCCGGCGTCATCGCGGCCGCCCCATTCATTGAAATGGAAGGCATGATCCAGTCGGGTCAGGACCTCGTCGCCGTCATTGTGCACGGGATTGACCCGGCGTACGAAAGCGCGCTATCGGAAGATCGGATTAACCTTGTTGAGGGCGACCTCGATGTCCTCCGGGCCGGTGAGCGCAGTATCATCCTCGGTCGCATCCTGGCTTACAACATCGGCGCTCGGATTGGTGACGGCGTCATCTTGCTGGTACCCAGGCCAGTCGGAGACGGTACCGTCGAACCTGTCCTCGAACGATTCGTAACCCGCGGTATTTTCGAGGCCGGCCTGCAGGACCATGACGGTGTGCTGGCACTTGCACATATCGACGATGTTGCGAGTATTCTCGACCTCGGTGCACCCGCGTCGTCGATTCGATTTCGTGCCGACGATGTCATGGCGGCTCCGGCAATTGCTCAGTCATTGCAGAAGCAGCTCGGCGATCGCTATACAAGCAGTGACTGGACGATAGAGAACGGCAGCTACTTCCGCGCCATTCGACTGGAGAAGATGATGATGTCGCTGATTCTTTCTCTGATTATCGGGGTTGCTGCGTTTAACATCGTTGCCAGCCTGGTCATGGTCGTCACGGACAAGACGACCGATATAGCCGTCCTGCGCACGCTCGGGATGGCGCCGCAAGGGGTGGTCAAGATCTTTTTTGTCCAGGGCGCGATTATTGGCTGGCTCGGCGTGGCAATTGGTGTCGTCTTTGGCGTTTTGCTCGCGTTGTCAGTACCGACAGTCGTGCCGTTTCTTGAACAGCTGACCGGGTTTCAGATCATGCCCGGCGATGTCTATTACGTCACCGAGATACCGTCCGAACTGGAAGTCCGGGATGTACTGACGATTGCGGTTTCTGCATTCATCCTGACGTCGCTGGCCACTTTGTATCCCGCCCGACGTGCGGCGTTGGTGAATCCTGCTGCGGCGCTGCGCTATGAGTAAGCCGTTCGAGTACTGGATCGGCAGTCGCTATGTCCGGTCACGGAGTAACAACAGCTTCGTTTCATTGATTTCCGCGATCTCAATGCTGGGCATTGCGATTGCCGTGATGGTTCTCATCGTTGTCATGTCGGTCGTCAATGGTTTTGAGCGTGAACTGAAAGACCGGCTGCTGGCGATGACGGCTCATGCGAGCATCGAAGGTACCGAAGGAATCCTGCCGGGACCTCAAAAACTCATTGCTACAGCGAAACGCAACGATCGAGTCAAGGCGGTTGCTCCATTCGTGGATGGCAAGGGCCTGCTGATTTTTGGCAAGGCGATCAGTGGCGTCGAATTGCACGGCGTTGACCCCGAACTTGAGAGTGCAGTGTCCGGAATTTCCAGCGTTATGCAGGATGGCGCGCTGACGGACCTTGCGCCTGGCGAGTTCAAAATCGTTCTGGGAATCGAACTGGCACAGGCCCTGAACGCCACGGTGGGCGACAAGGTGACGGTAACACTGGCGGAAGGGAGGGTCACACCGGCGGGTGTAATGCCACGGACCAAGCGCTTTACCGTGAGCGGAATTTACCGGGTCGGCATGTACGAGTTCGATCGGCGACTGGCATACATCAATATCGCCGATGCACAAAAGCTTTACCGAATGCAGAACGCCATCAGTGGTATTCGCCTGGCGGTTGATGACGTTTACCAGGCGCCGGCAATTGTCAGAGAGGTCGCGCTGGAGAACGGCGAACTGGTTCTGATTAGCGACTGGACCCGGTTGCACGTCAATTTCTTTCGTTCGATTCAGATTACGAAGTCGATTCTCTTTGTAATCTTGCTGATGGTTGTCGCCGTTGCCGCTTTCAATATCGTGTCGACGCTGGTCATGGTCGTAAAGGACAAGCAATCCGATATTGCAATATTGCGAACGATAGGCGCGCACCCTCGCAGCATCCTGAAAATTTTTATTACCCAGGGCAGCATTGTCGGTATTGTCGGCACGCTTGCGGGTGTTGCATTGGGAATCCTGCTCGCATTGAATCTGGAGAGTGTCATTGCATTTCTGGAATCGGCGTTTGGCATCAAGTTTCTTGCTGCCGATGTCTACTTTATTAGCGACCTGCCATCCGATTTGCATTACGGCGACGTCGCATTCATTGCAGTCATAGCGCTCGTGCTTGCGCTGTTGTCCACGATTTATCCTGCAACTGTTGCAGCGAATACGGCGCCGGCGGAGGCCCTACGATATGACTAGTCCCGTTCTCGAATGTCGCAATGTTGTGCGAAGCTTCCGCGAAGGGTCTTCGAGCCGCAATGCCTTGACACTCACGGTACTCAATGGTGTAGACCTTGTTGTGCCTGCGGCGGAACGCGTTGCGATTATCGGCGCGTCCGGCTCCGGCAAGACGACGCTACTGCAGATCATGGGCGGTCTCGACGAACCGACGACCGGCGAGGTTCTTGTCAATGGTAAATCGATGCATGGCAGGGATGAGGCGGCCAAAGGCGATTTGCGAAACCGCTACATTGGATTTGTGTATCAGTTCCATCATCTGTTGCCGGAATTCAGCGCCGAAGAGAACGTTGCGATGCCGCTGATGATCCGGCGC
Organism: Proteobacteria bacterium UBA1847; assembly: GCA_002338605.1. GTDB lineage: Bacteria > Pseudomonadota > Gammaproteobacteria > Steroidobacterales > Woeseiaceae > UBA1847. The sequence continues at coordinate 4,465 of DDIP01000041.1, forward strand.
GAAACGCGCGCCGATGCGTTGCAGCAGGCGCGCGAATTGCTGGCGCGTGTTGGACTGGGCGAGCGGCTGAATCACAAACCGGGTGAACTGTCGGGCGGCGAACGCCAGCGCGCAGCTGTTGCGGGAGCGCTGATTACGCGGCCGCAGCTGGTCCTTGCGGACGAGCCAACCGGCAACCTGGATTCTGGTAACGGTGAGCATGTCCTGCAACTGATGCTGGAGCTGAACCAGGAGTTGCAGACCAGCCTGATTATCGTGACCCACGATCACTCAATTGCTGAGCGCATGGACCGAATACTTGTCCTGGAAGACGGCAAGCTGAAGGCAGCGAGTTAGCCCAGGCGGTCGCGACGACTTTTTTGCTTGCGGCTTTTGTAGTCGGCTATAGACGATCGCCACAGCAGGTCGAGCGTGATAAACCCGATCACCGCGCTAACGATGCCGAGAATGACACAGCCGAGTAACATGGGCTGCCAGATTGTCACGAAAGTATTCGACACCCAGTTCCACGACATTTCGAATTCAAAATGTCGCAGCGGCGTGTCCAGGAGTCCGCGGCCGAGTCGATAGGCGAAGTAGTACATCGGTGCCATCGTCAGTGGATTGCTGACCCAGGTCGATAGCGCCGCAACCGGGATATTGATGCGCAAGCCCAAGGCCGCGAGGGCTCCCATCAGCGTGTGACCCGGCGTCGGCAGAAACGAAACAAACAAACCCAGCGCAAAAGCCGGTACGACAGTGCGTCGACGAATACCCCATAGCCGCTGGTCGTGCAGCAGGTGGCGAAAGGGCGTCATGAACCATTGTTCACTGACATTCTGGCGTTTAAACGCAAATTTCCTGAAAAAGCGCCTTGGCATCGACCTGTGGTCCGGTTTTGATGGTTTGTGCAGTCAATATCGATAATCAAATCGACGACGATCGTTCGTGCCTCATTGCTGATACTCACGGGAGGCTTCGCGGCGCAGCATAGCAGGGTTCTTCCTGACTCGGACCTCTGTCAGGCCCTGTTTGTTGCAACTGTCGTGATGTTTCTTTCGCGCCGATGTCGCTACGTGGCGCTCATCATGCTCGGGTATCTCTGCTTCATTGTCGCAGGCAGAACCGTGATCGACCATCGGCTGGACGCCCGTTTTGAAGGCGACAGCATGCTGGCCCAGGTCCGGATCGTCGATTTTCCCAGGCCGATCGGCCCGTCTGTGACGCTGCTGATCGAGCCAGTCGACGATCATCGATTGCCCAGGCGCTCGCGGGTTAGCTGGTATGAGCCGTCAGCGCTGCCAAAGCTCGGCGAGACATGGGAGCTTGAATTGCGTCTTCGCAGGCCGCGCGGTCACAGCAATCCCGGCGTATTTCGACTCGAAGACTGGATGTTTCGCGAGGGCATTCACGCCAGCGGCTACGTGGTGCCGGGAAAGCGCAACCGGCTGCTGCAGTCCGCTGCACCGAATGCGAGCAGGACTTTTCGCCATGGCTTTGTTGAGTTCGCGACGACCCACGGGGGCGACTCCGCGGCCGTCATTGTGGCAGTCGGAATTGGTGCACGGCACCTCGTGTCGCAAGCGCAGTGGGACCGGTATGCGAGGACCGGCACCAGTCATTTGATGGCGATATCCGGTTTGCATATCGGCCTTGCAGCAACGTCGGCATTCGCATTGCTGACGCTGTTGTTCGGGTGCCTGCGATTGCGGGGCAACCATCTCGATCGGGCAACAGGCCTCTCGGCGCTGATCGCGGGCGCCTATGCACTCGTATCCGGACTTGCCGTACCATCGCAACGGGCAACGCTGATGCTGGTACTGGCAGCGCTGGCTTTCGTGTTGCGACGACGTCTCGATTCGCCACGTGTCGTCACGCTGGCTGCCATCCTTGTTTACCTGGCTGATCCTTTGTCAATATTGCGACCGGGTTTTCTATTGTCGTTCGGTGCTGTCGTCATACTCCTGCGGTACGCGCAGTCGACTCACGACTACGCAAGCGACCGCACGCCGGCGGGTCGGCTGTGGACCTGGCTTCGATCGCTGACCGGTATGCAGTTTGCGCTGCTCTTTGGACTACTGCCGCTCACCACGCTTTATTTCAGCCGCGTTGCCATCCTCGCGCCTCTCGCCAATCTTATCGTCGTGCCGCTCTTCAGCCTGGTCGTGGTACCGGCAACCTTGCTTGCTTTGGGCTGTTATCGCTGGCTGCCGTTTCTCGGTCGTCTGGCACTGGAGATCGCGAATGCCAGTGTCACTGTCATTGAGCGACTACTGGCATTCATTGCGACTGTCCCGTTCTCCAGCCTGTCGATTGCGACATCGGGCCTGCACTGGCTGGTCGTCGTTCTTCCGGTGTTGTGGATCCTGTTGCCACGATCCTTTCCGGGACGTTGGCTGGCACTGCTCGCGGCACTGGCGTTGCTCACGTACCGGCCGGCGTCGCCAAGACCCGGCTGCTTCGATCTGCATGTGCTGGATGTCGGGCAGGGGCTGGCCGTCATCTTGCAAACCCGCACTCACACCCTGCTGTTTGACACCGGCGCTGACTATCGCGGCGGTGGCAGTGCCTCAGAGCAGGTAATCCTGCCATTCCTGCAACATCGAGGCATCGATGCCATCGACTGGCTGGTGGTGTCGCACGCGGACAATGACCACGCCGGTGGCGTCACGACGCTGTTGCCGCTGGTGCGCCCGGGCGGTATCTATGCCGGTGAGGCGCTGCCGACAACCGATGCACTTCCATGTGTTGTGGGCCAGCAATGGCAGGCGGACGGCGTGAGCTTCCGTTTTATTTACCCTGCCGGCAATCGTCGTCCT
>DDIP01000007.1 GCA_002338605.1 Proteobacteria bacterium UBA1847
AGTTGGTGAGTGATAGAGCAGGTAACTGCTGAACTCCCGCCAGTACAACTGACGCAATATTGCCGCACTGCCTTTCGATGACAACAGGCGGTGTTCCAGTTGCTTCACGGCATGCCAGACCTGTCGCACGCTGATCTCCCCAAAATGCAGGTGCGGTGACAGCCGCGTCGTTGCGTCCAGATCGGGTCTGTCACGATACTGATCGTAGCCATCGGCAATCGAATCCAGTTCGTCAAGCCGGTCCAGCCCGGCCGATTCCCCCGGAACCCAGGTATCGTGAAGTTTCTCTGCCCAATTCGATCGATTCGGCAACAGCTCGAATTCTTCCAGTCGCATTGACGACGTTTTCGCCGTTGCAAACTGTAGGCTAGCTGGAACACCTTTCGGCTGCTTCGGTTCCGCTAAATTGCTCGCAGCTTTCCAGAAGGCTGTGAATACGCGAAACGGTGTATCTGCTTTTGTCATTACTGACGTCGGGCCATGCAGCAATCCGTCGTCGAATGCGTGAACATCGACTGCTTCAGGCAGGCACTCTTCAATTTCCTCTTCCTGGCGACGACTGACAGGCTCGTATCGACGCAAGTAGAAAATTGCATCGGCATTCGTCTCCTCGCAAACCTGTTTCAGGCATACCGCGGGTTGCCCTTTCAGCAATATCAACGACGAACCCAAATCCCGGAGCTGTCGATCGAGCTTTTCAAGGCTGTGGTGCAGCCACCATCGGCTCGCACCACCGACGTCCTGCTCATCAAGGACATACAGCGAAATTAGAGGCTTGCCGGACTCTGCAGCTGCGTTCAGCGCGGCGTTGTCCAAAAGTCGAAGATTTCTTCGAAACCAAAGCACGGCGGGTTTCATAGTCAATTCACTCAAAGTCACTGAAGCCGTAATAGTAATTAACTGAAGTGCGTCAATTTGTAAGCGAATGTAACAAGACTTCCAGGGCCATTGTTGAGGGTAATGCCACTCCGTATATTTCGCGGCACATGATTCTGGAGGTCGCGATGAGCGCCATAACTGAAAAAGCTGTGAGCTGGACTGAGTCCGGTCTCGTGCCGGATACTGTAATTCGCGCCGGCATTCGCAGGCTGCTTGAGACCAAGCGCAAGGAAATTCACTCCGGTGACCTTGAGTTTGCGGCATTGGCCGAGAATGAGTTCGTCAGGATGATGAACGATTCTCCAATTGCGCTTGTACCCGATATTGCCAATGAACAGCACTACGAGGTGCCAGCAAAGTTCTTCTCTCATGTCATGGGCGACAACCTGAAATACAGTTGTTGCTACTGGCCGGCGGGTGTCGAAGACCTGGGTCAGGCCGAACGTGCTGCACTTGCCGTGAGCGTTGAACGCGCTGGAATTGAGGACGGCATGCGCGTTCTCGATCTGGGCTGCGGCTGGGGCTCGCTTTCACTGTGGATCGCGGAGCACTTTCCCAAAGCATCGGTCACCAGCGTTTCCAACTCGACTTCCCAGCGTGACTTTATTCAGCGTCAGGCTGACCAGCGGTCGCTGCACAATATCGATGTCATTGTCTGCGACATGAATGATTTTGAAACCGATCTGCGGTTCGATCGTGTGGTCTCGATCGAAATGTTCGAGCACATGCGCAACTACGGCGAGCTTTTTCGGCGCATTGACAACTGGCTGTTGCCAAACGGCCGATTTTTTATGCACATATTCTGTCATCGCAGCACGCCCTATGAATATATTGACAAAGGTCCGGGTGACTGGATGAGTCGCCACTTTTTCAGTGGAGGAATCATGCCGAGTGCGGGACTCCCACTACGTTTTGCCGAGAAGCTGAACATCGTGGGTCGCTGGTACTGGAATGGGCAGCACTATGCCGAGACCTGCAATGCCTGGTTGAGAAACATGGACACCAACGAATCAGCGATCATGGAGGTCTTCGCGGACTGCTATGGCAAAGACAATGCCGCACTGTGGTGGCAACGGTGGCGGATTTTCTTTATGGCCTGCGCCGAGTTGTTCGACTATGACGCCGGTAGGGAGTGGTATGTCGGCCACTATCTTTTTCAAAAGGGTGTGGGCTGAGATGTTGCTTCCAGTGAACGTCGTCGTTTTCCAGATTGCCTGGATGTCATCGGTTGTTGGCGCTGCGCGGGAGATGCCGTGGCTTGGGCCAATTGCAGTCTTGATCGCGATTGCTATTCATCTGAGATTTGCGCGGAAACCATTCGAGGAAGTCCTCTTGGTGCTGATTTGTGCATTGATCGGGATCGTTTTCGACAGCCTCCTGGTGGCGGCTGGCTGGGTAACATACAGCTCGGGCCTCTTCAGCGCTTACTTTGCACCTTACTGGATAATCACGATGTGGATGCTGTTCGCGACCACTCTGAATGTGTCCATGCGGTTCCTTCGCGGAAAGCCGATGCTTGCGGCTGCATTTGGATTTTATGGTGGCCCGACCTCGTATCTTGCCGGTCAGGCACTTGGGGGCATTGTTCTCACGAACCAGGTCGCGGCGCTGCTTACTTTGGCGATTGGCTGGGCGATTATTATGCCGATTTTAATGCGCCTGTCCGAGAGCCTTGACGGCATGCCAGGTCCGCGGC
>DDIP01000009.1 GCA_002338605.1 Proteobacteria bacterium UBA1847
CGAGTGTGGATACGCTGACCCGCACGGCCGTGTCCGATCGTGCCGCGGGTTCGCGTGATCCCGGAGAGTCAAGGCAGATCCAGGGCGACGATCATGAGTAATTATCTCCTTCTCGATTTTCTTCATATCCTTCTTTTCGTTTACTGGCTGGGGCCGGATTGGGGCGTATTCGTCAACGGCCGGAGGGTCGCCGACCCCACGCTGTCGAACGGGGAACGGATGCGTTTTCTCAAGGCGTCGGTCGCGATCGATTTCTTCCCGCGATCGTGTGTCGTGCTCATTGTCGCGGTCGGTCTTACGCTGGCGAGTGTCGGCCATCACATCCCGCTGGGTCCGGTCGGCCTCACATTGACTTGGGCGGTCGCGGTCATCTGGTTGCTGCTCGTCTGGTTCACCGGCTATGTCCTGCAGCCGGGTCCGCTCAAGGCCCGGCTGGACGGGATTCACGTCAATCTTCGACACGTGGTGACCGTGGCGCTGGCCGGGGTGGGGATCTACTCGCTCGTGTCCGGGGCACCCATCGCCTCTCAGGGGCTTGCGGTGAAGTTTCTCCTGGTCGCCGTATTGATCGCGATTGGCAGCGTGTTGCGGGTCATCGTCAAGACCTGGGTGGCGGATCTGACCGGTGTCCCGGGATCGGAGGGCGCCATCGCTCGCACGTATCCGCACACCCGCAAACTCGTGTATTTCTTCTGGCTTTTGTCCATAAGCATTGCATTCCTGGGCGTAACCAAACCGTTTTGACCGGGCTGCAAACGTTTTTCCATCCGCAATTCGAAACTTGCCCAGAGAGGGAAAGGTGTTGAAAAAGAAGATTACAGCTGCGCTGCTTGGCGCACCCCTGGTGCTGACGGGCCTCACCGGCCAGGTGCTGGCGCAAACCGGAGATTCGGCGACTTCGTCGGCGAACATGCTCGAAGAAGTCATCGTGACCGCGCGCAAACGCGAAGAATCGCTGCAGGAAATTCCCGTGTCCCTTTCGGTGTTCGGGCAGGACGACATTCAGGCCGCCGACCTGCGTTCGCTCCAGGACGTGGCCCTGATGACACCCGGACTTCAAATGACCAATCAGGCGAACCAGAAGCCGGGGCGTGCGGAGACCCAATTGCAATTCCGCGGGTTGACCACGGCACAGCAGTCGCCCAGTTTCGCGACCGGTGCCTTGTTCATCGACGGCGTCTACGTCCTCAATGGCGGGACGGCACTCTCGCTGATGGATATCGAGCGGGTCGAAGTGATTAAGGGGCCGCAGGCCGCCTACTTCGGACGCAACACGTTCGGCGGCGCCGTCAACCTCATTACCCGTGATCCCAGTATGGAGGAGATCATGGGTGAGGTTCAGGTTCGCGCGACCGATCGCTCCAACAACGACATCAGCGCCATCGTCGAACTTCCGTTGATCGAGAACACGCTCTCGGCCAGCCTCAGCGCCCGTTATTACGACAAGCGTGGTCAATGGGTCGCGACCGATGGCGGCCGCATGGGTAACGAAGAGACCAAGGCGTTCAATGGCGTGGTCAAATGGAATGCGACTGAACGGCTCGAGTTCAAAATGCGCTATGCCTATTCCGAAGACAGTGACGGCCCGCCAGCCCAGGGATACGTTTCCGGCATTATGAACGACACATGTACCGGCCGCGTGCTCAATACGCCGGAAGGCCAGGCCTTTCCGACACGGTATATCTGCGGCCAGGTGCCCTGGGGCGATGCGGTCGTGGTTGATCCAGGTGCGAAGAGTCTTTCTTTTAACACGACGCTGCCGCCTTTCGAAGGGTTGGACGCACTGACTGCTCCGTTGCCGAACTTTCCCGATGCACCGAGAATCAACAACGTCGGTTTGGAACGTGAAACCGAGCGCTTCACCTTTCTCGGCACCTACGCGTTCGATAATGGTTACAGCATCGATGTGACCTACGGCAAGAACGACCAGCAGTCGAGTATCCTGCGCGACTACGATGTTCGCGATCGGCTCGGGTTCTTCTCCATTGACCCGATGAGCATGGACGATGACAGCATCGAGGTGCGCCTGACCAGTCCCCAGGACCAACGGCTTCGCTGGCTGGTAGGGTATAACCGCTACGAACAGGAATTTTTGACCTCGGGTGAAGGTGGAATTGTTGCGCTCACTTGCTACGCAACCATACAGACGCCGCTGATGGACAATTACCCGGACGGTTGTGTCGGTGGTGCGCCCGGCATATTCAATCTGATCATTCCGCTCGGCCTGGCCAACGCGGACCGGGCGAAAGTCGTCGGCATTTTCGGTGCGCTCGATTACGACTTTACCGATACGCTGACGCTGAGTATGGAAGGCCGTTTCCAGGATGACACGCTGACCAAGGGCAGTGGCATCGCCTCTCCGGATGGACAGATTCTTCAAAGGTCCTACGATGATTTTCTTCCGCGTGTCATATTGCGTTGGACGCCCACAGAAACGACCAACCTGTGGGGCAGCTTTTCGCAAGGGCAGATTGCCGGTGACTTCAACAGCACGTTCCTGAATGCAGACGAGCGCGAGCGTGCCCAGTATCTCGAACAGAACCCCAACCTCAGTGAATCCCTGGACGCGGAAACGCTCAATGCCTGGGAAGTCGGTATCAAGCAGGGCTTCATGGGCGGCCGGGGACAGGTCAATTTTTCGATTTACTATTATGAGTGGGAGAACATCAAGGGCCGTTCTTCGTACCCGATCAATGAAACCTGTCGGCCGGCAGACATAGGCGCGATCGGTTGTGATCCCGATCTCGGCCAGGCGGTGGGCGATCCCAAGCGTATCGCTGTGGAGGGTGGGGAATTAATGCCCTTCTTCACCATTCGGAACACCCTGTTGCCGGGTGATGCCACCCTTAATGGTGCCGAGCTCGAATTGACCTATCTGTTCACCGACTCCCTGCTCTGGCAGCTCAATGCGGCCTACACCGACTCGGAATACGATGACTACGAGTTCAACTTCGTCACACCCGTAGCCGACTTTTCCCAGATGAAGGGTAACCAGACGCCACGGCAACCGAAGTGGAGTGGCAATACCTCGCTGACATGGGATTTCGACCTGTTCGACTGGCCGGCGTATGTTCGCGGCGATGCCTTTTACAAGGGCGAAGCCTTTACCGACGAGTCAAACCTGGCCTGGATTGATGATTACTGGCTATTTAACCTTCGCGTGGGTGTTCGCACGGAACGCTTTGGCACCGAGTTATTCGTCACCAACCTGACCGACGAGAAAACCTGGCAGATGGCCGCGCGCTGGTCGGACTGGGGCGGCCCGGTACAGTTCCCCCACCTCACCGACAAGCAGGGTGTGGCCGGTATTCCGCTGGACCGCCGGGAATTCGGAGTGCGGTTGAACTACTATTTCTGATTCCGGGTCTCGCAGTAGCTATCAACTAGGGTCACCGGGTTTTCGTTCCCTGCATCGCCAGTCCCTGGTCATTCGGGCCGGTTTTGGTTGTCGACGATCATGAATATAAACACGCAGATCCAACGTCACTTCGTTACGCTGAACGGCCGCCGGGGCATTCGGCAGGTGCACTACCGCCGTGCCGGTTCGGGGCCACCGCTGGTGATGTTGCATCAGTCACCGAAATCATCGCGGGAGTACGAGCCGCTGATGGAACGGTGGGCGGAGCATTTCACGGTGATTGCGCCGGATACGCCGGGATTCGGGCAGTCGGATCCTTTGCCGGTATCACGGATCACCTTGGAAGAGCTGGCTGAGTGCGTGATCGAGTTTGCCGACGCCATCGGCCTCGAGACGTTCCCGGTATACGGATTCCACACCGGTGGCGGTGTCGCGATAGCGCTGGCTGACGCTTATCCCAGGCGCGTTCCTGCGGCAGTGGCCAATGGCCTCGTCATGCCGACTCCGGAGGAGCGGACGGACGTTCTGGGAAACTACTTCCCGGCCTTCGAGCCGAAATGGGACGGCAGTCACCTGACCTGGATGTGGGCTCGAATGCGCGAGCAGACGGTGTTTTTCCCCTGGTTTGCGCATACGCTGGCGAATCGAATGGATTACACGATGCCGGGTCCCGAGGCCTTGCAGGAAAACGTGCGGGAGATGCTGCAGTC
>DDIP01000072.1:0-4133 GCA_002338605.1 Proteobacteria bacterium UBA1847
GGGCCGATCGCGCGGCTCGACCTGATCGCATTCATGCTGGTGGTCATCGGTTCCGGTATCAGCGGTCTGTTGCCGAAACTAGGGAAGTAAACGGCACTCGCGGTCAATGGACGCTGGCAATTGCCAGCGCGGCGATGCAGAGCTGTCGAAGTCCGATGTGTCGACAGAGCCGCCACGCTTACTGAGTGAACGCATAATAATGTCGCGAACCATCGGCGCGTTCGGTTGCGGGTCAAAGCCGCCGTCCGGTATGACCGACCGCAGTACATTGTCCCCGCCGAATGCCAGGTAATTTGTCACCGCAACGCGAACCGAATCGGTATCTTCAATCTCACGACCATCGTCGTGGTGCATCGCAACGGACATGATTGTGTCTGTGCAATTGACAGAGACGCGCATTCCGGAAAAACCGATACGCCTTGAGCCACGATGAGCCTGTTCGGAAATGACCTGGCGAAGTTCGGCACCGCTAAGCTCGATGATCATAAGCTGATTGTCGAACGGCGACATTTCGTAGACGCTGCCGAAATCAAGTTCGCCGGCGGGCAGGTTGGCGCGAATGCCGCCGTTAATCACATGTATGGAAATATCGGCATCAACACCGTCGAGCATGGAATGCGTATACAGATTGCCCAATGCCGACTCGGGGTCGTCGGTGAGCTTGAAGGGTGTTTCGAGCGTAATGCCGACTTTCTGCTCCTTGAACTCGGCTGCGAATTCTGCGGCTCGATCGGCGATCTCGACGACATCGCGGCTGGGCGTCAACTCGACACCTTCGTAATTGCCGGCTATCGACAGGCTGGTGGGCGGGAACAGGGTCTTGTCGATCACTGAGCCACGCTTTCGATCCACCAGCAGGTCTACACGACTGAACGCTGTTGCCCGCGAATAGCTCGACGTTATCGAGATGCCGTTGACGATGTGCGCAAGGCCCTTGTGTACGTGTCCGGCAAAAATGTGATCGACGAGGTCAGCGGGCAGCGCTTCGGCAACGCCGAAAATTTCATGGCGCGTTTCGCAGGATGACAGGTCGTAGGGTTCGTCGAACCGAGTGCATTCGCCGCCGGCGTGTGCCGTAACGATGACGATCGTGGCCCCTGCCGCTCTTAGCGCCCTGGCTTCCCGCTCTATGGTTCGGGCGAGCGGTGCGACCCGGAGTCCAACGGTATTTGATGCGATCGTTGTCGCCAGTGCATTGTGCGACATCACACCGATGATTCCGACTTTGACGTCCTCGACGTCGACGATGACCGATGGGTACACGTTATCCCAGGCAACCGGCTTTCCCGTTGCCTCGTCAATCAGGTTGGCGGCAAGAAACGGAAATCTTGCCTCTTTCGCACGTTGTTTGAGCGCGCCGCGTGGATCGTCGGCCTCGGACCCCGGGATTGGCAGTGGACCGGATGGCCCGAAGTCAAATTCATGGTTGCCGATGGCGGCAGCGGTGTATTGCAGTGCATTGAAGGCCGCAACGACCGATGCGCCCTCCGTAATATTCGACTCCAGTGTGCCTTGCCACATGTCACCGGCATCGATTAGCAATACGGCGCCGCCATCGTCCTGTCGCGCGGCGCGAACAGCGTTTACATGGCCGGACAGTGCAGCGAGGCCGCCGCGATCTTCACCGGGCAGCAGTGCGCCATGGACATCGTTGGTGCCGATAAGCGTGAGCCTGAGCGGTTCGGTCTGCGAGCAGCCGGCCACGAGGCAGGTTGCAACAAGTATAGTCAGCATCGATTTCATGGAGCTGACTATACTACTGATCGTACGATTATTGATGGCCAAGCAGCCGGTCAAGGTGGTCGTAAGCGGCGTTTGACTCGGACATGATCAGTGCGAGCAAGGCTTCTTCGCGGGTGTTTCGCGTCAGTTGCCGGTCCTCGATAATGCCTCGAAACCGCGCGAGAGTTTCGGCGGCGTTTACCTGGCGATATCGTTGATTTCTGTTGCGGAAAAAGCCGGGCAACTGGAACTCAATACGTGGCGTTGAACCGGCCTTCTATTCTTGAGTTGCGCATAGATCTGCAGTTGTCCTGGTGCGGCGGCAAAATCGCCGCCAATAGAGCGCAATGAAACTGACGTTTATCGAACGCGCCATCACAGGCCACCGTCGAGAGCCGAGTCGATGATGCTCCAGACTTCGTCGCTATCCATGATTACCAGCATTTCCAGCAATTCTTTCTTGAGTGCAGGGTCTTCTGTTGTGCGATACAGTTCAAGTACGCCTTCGTCATGGCCGGATATCAACATACCATCGAGTGCGGCTTCGCGGATGTCTTCCGTCGTTGCATCACGAAATATCTGAACCAGCGTTGAGTTGACCTCGTCACCACCGACGATGCCCATGGCTTCAATGGCCTGTGCCTGGAGTGCCGGATTACTGCCGTCCAGGGCCATCTTGCGAAGCTCGTCATAGTCACCGGAAATGGCGTACGCTTCAATGAGAGCTTCCGACGCACCGTTTCGTGTTCGCAGGTCGCGCAGTTCCTCGCGCGCCTTCATGACGCCGAGCATATCGACCGCTTGTTCGTAGTCGTGGCCGGTTGCTGTAAGGGCGATTTCGAAGACCGCCTTCTTGTCGCCTGCAATCATGAGTGCTTCGAGGACGGCATTTCGAGCTTCGCTGTTGCCCGATTCGTATATCGAATTGAGCGCAGACAGTGCATCCGGGTCGCCGCCGATACCGATCATCCGGATTGCTTCTTCCTGCAGTTCGCCGCTGGACTCCCGGGCGAACCGGAGCAAGATCTCTTGCGCTTCCGGTCTGTCAATCTGGCTGAGGATAAACAGTGCGCGCTGCTTCAGTTCGTTGCTGTTGTTACCGGCAAGCACCTTGTTTACCAGCGGCAGCGCGCGATCGGGTGGCGCCGTAATCAGGGCCTCCATTGCGGCATTTTTCAGTTCTTCTGCATCACGGGTTGTGTCACTTTGTGCCGCACTGGTCGTCGCAAAACAGATCGCCGAGGCGATCAAAAAGTATTTGGCTAGGGTCTTCATCTTGTGTTCCTGTGTCATGTTGAATGTGCTTCATCTGACGGTTCATTCGCCAACTTCGTTAGCATTACATTCAACTCGAAAGTCAACTGTGCCTTCAGCGCGGCGGCATCTTCGGGTGCGATATCGGTTGCGGCAAGGCGTAGCAGGATTGGCTCGAATGCGCGCAGCACTCGCGCCAGGTTCGGAGCGTTATTCTTGTCGGCGGCATTCTCAAACAGCCGGTTCTGTTCGATGAGCTGCAGGACCAGCAATGTTCGATCGGATTCGACATCCATCGCTGACAGCTGTTGCCGGCTGTCCCGGAGGTGATACTGCAGTCCGCGACTGAAGGCAGCGGGTACAGCAACAGGCTGAGCGGGGTTGTGTGCAACTAACGGCAGCTCTGTCTGTGTGGCATCGTTAGAAACGAAGACGCCGATCGCAACACCCAGTGCGAGTGCAGCGGTGACAGCCATACCCCAGAAAAGAAAACCGGGGGACCAGGCGCGCTGTTGTACGGAATCACGCCCGCGCTCAAGCGCGGCCGCGTCGTCGATTGCGTTGTGCCATTGCTGCACAAGATGAGATGGAGCCTTGTGCACGTTGTCGCGGTGTCTGACGATTAATTCGTCGGTGTCATCTTTCATCTTTTTCATCCTGCAAGCTTTGCATGCTGATTCGCAATTTTTTTACCGCGCGAAACACGGCCTGTTTCACGCGACCTTCGTTAAGCGACAGTTCCGCGCAGATTTCCTTCACCCGCCACTGTTCGAGGTGCTTCAATACAAAACACACACGTTCGACGTCGCTCAGCCGAGCCAGTGCTCCCGCGAGACTGTCTTCCAGTTCGTAATCCTCGAGCACCTGTCGCGGTTCCTCAGTGCTGGTCTTGATATCGGATTCGAGCGGCTGAAAGACCCCGGGCCGGTTCTTGCGAATCTGGTTGAGCGCCGCATTGATCGCGATACTGTGGATCCAGGTGTAGAGGCGCGCGCTCTGCTCGAACTGGTGTCAATTGTTCCAGGCATTGAGTAGCGCGTCCTGGACGGCATCGGCTGCCATTTCCGGGTTGCGTGTTATTTTTAGGCACGCGGAATACCAGCGATCCGAGCGCGACGATATCGCCTCGTGGAAATCAGCTTGCGTCGGCGCACCGC
>DDIP01000072.1:4260-13902 GCA_002338605.1 Proteobacteria bacterium UBA1847
CAGCCACCATTGACCCTTTGATGCGCCGGGTACCCGAATGGTTAGCAAGCCTTAGGCGAAAAGGCCGGCCGCATGGCCGGAGGACCAGGCCCACTGAAAATTGAAACCGCCCAGGTGTCCGGTCATATCGACGACCTCGCCGATGAAGTACAGGCCGGGGTGCTGTTTGCATTCCATCGTTTTTGAGGACAGTGCATTGGTATCGACACCCCCAAGTGTCACTTCCGCGGTACGGTAGCCTTCAGTAGCTGCGGGCTTGATCGTCCAGGCCTGCAGTTGATTGGCGATTTTTTGCAGTTGCTCGTTACCGAGCTCGCCAATCGGTACGTCCGCAGCGGCCGGCCAGAACATTGCCTGAAGCTCAACGACCAGTGCCTTTGGCAGTTTTTCACCAAGCAAGCCACGAAGCAGTGATCTTGGCCGGTCAACCTTCGCCTGTCGCAATCACTCCCCGGCATCGACACCGGGTAACAGGTCGACAACGATGGCGTCCCCGGGATTCCAGTAGCTCGATACCTGCAACATGGCCGGCCCACTCAACCCCCGATGCGTAAACAACATGTCCTCAACAAAAATTCCGGTGACAGTCACCTTATCTCGATTTCGAATTGAGGTGACTGCCACCTTATCTTTTCCTGGAGTTGCGGTGACTGCCACCTTAACTTGGGTGCTGACGCCGGACAGGCGGTGGCAGAGATCGTGGGTTGGGCCGGTAAAGGTGAGGGGTACGAGACCAGCGCGGGGTTCCTGGAGCGGGACATTGAACTGGCGAGCCAGCCGATAGCCGAGATCGGAGGCACCCATTTTTGGAATACTCAGGCCGCCGGTCGCGATGACCAGCGATTCGCAGCTGAATTTGCCATGGTTGCATTCGACCTGAAAGGGCCCTTTTGTTGACACCGAAATATCGCTGCACTGCGTCAATATTTGGACACCCGCATCGTTGCACTCGCTTAATAGCATCGCAACGATGTCTTTCGATGATTCGTTGCAGAAAAGCTGCCCGAGCGTCTTCTCGTGCCAGGCGATGCCGTGTTTCTCGACCAGGGCGAGGAAGTCCCATTGCGTATAGCGGCTCAGTGCCGACTTGCAAAAATGCGGGTTGGTGCTCAGGAAATGCGACGCGTCGGTATGCAGGTTGGTGAAATTGCAACGCCCGCCACCCGACATCAGGATCTTTTTGCCAATGCGGTTTGAGCCTTCCAGAACGACAACACTGCGGCCGCGCTGGCCGGCGACGCTGGCGCACATCAGCCCGGCGGCTCCACCTCCAATAATCAGGATATCAGCATGATTCATGCCGCGAGGATAGCAGCGTCGGCTATACCCTTACGAGATCAGCGCCGACCTGTTCGCTCAAAAGCTTCATCCGCTCGATCAGCGTCAGTTGCGATTTATCCTCGGCAAAGATGATCTTCGTGGTTGTATCGCCGCTATTCTGCAGATTGCGGACGAAGCTGTGAAGGTGGTCCGTGTCGATCGCAATGACGTCAATACAGAGGAGACCATCACCGGCAATGACCGAGACTGTCAATACTTCAGGCCTTAGCAGCAGGTCTCTGCGCAAACCTTCGGCCGTTCGACTAGGGGCACTGACTTCGACAACCGCACGTACATTGAAACCCAGCGACTCATAGTTGAGGACTTCCGCGTCCTGGTTCAAAACGCCGGTTCTCTTAAGTGAGGCAATGCGACGAGACACGGCCGTGCGTGACAGGTGCACCATTGTGGCCAGTTCGACGGTTGTCAGTCTTGTGTTCGTAGCGAGTGCAGAAAGAATCGCCACATCGTATCGGTCCAGACAATTATTTCTCTTGTTCGAGCTCACAGTCCCCCCGCGCATTCACGCTCTGTAGAGCATGTGACCACGGAGTGTTTCGCATGGTTCATTTTTTTGCTCATTCTTTTACATACAGATGAAACTTTTGATCGACGCAAATTATCCGCACGTTGTGCTCGCAAAAAGTTTATCTAACGCACGTTAAGTCACAACCATTTTCTGTTTTCATGCGTCCTAGTATTTAGACCGGATTTTCAATCACGCGCTTAGGCTTGGCGTACATGACCAGAGGTTATAAAGATGCAGGGTGAATTGAGACAAGTTGCCGACCTGGCATTGTTTGCAAAAATCGTTCAGACCGGTGGAATTTCGCGATGTGCCGCAGATCTGGGAATGGAACGCACGACCGTCAGTCGCCGACTCGGTGCACTGGAGAAGACGCTGGGCGTAAAGCTGCTCGATCGCTCGCCGAAGCATATCTCGGTGACGGACGCCGGCCGGCGTTGCCTGGAGCAATGCGAACAACTGCTGGAGTCAGCCCTCAACGCCCAATCGCTGGCGACCATCGGATCAACCATCGCGAATTCGGCACCGCTCGTCGTAGGGGCGCCGCCCGATATCATCGATCGCTACCTCGAGCCGTTGTTGACCGCCTTCGAAGCGAAAAACAAGGGGCTAACAATCGAACGTCGACCGGTGACTATCTGGACCGAGGAGGCGATCGAAACGGTCGACCTTGGACTGACACTGGCGCCGCTCAAAGTAGCGGGCGGCTGGACCAATACGATCGCCTATGTCCGACAGTCGATTTACGCCAGCGCGGACTACGTTGCCAATCACCGGCCCATTGCCACGCCCTTTGACCTGGAGGCCCACGACTGCATTGTCGAAACCAGCGACAACGAACGTCACTCCTGGCGTTTCGAGCAGGATGGGAAGGTGACCACTGTCACCGTGAAAGCAAAACATACTGTCTCAAGCTTGCTCGAGGCGCGAGAGGCTACGCTGGCGGGTCTCGGAATCTGCCGTCTGCCGCATTATCTCTGTGACTCGCATTTGCAGGCTGGTCGCCTTGTGGACCTGATGCCCGCATTGGAGTCGACGGGTCGGGATGTCATCGTCATCAGTCCGCGCCAGCGACAACGCAAGACCGGTACTGCAGCGCTTCGTATGCACCTCGAATCGGCGTTCAGCAAGAAAGTCATTTGACTCGACAGGCAGCATCGATCGTATTACGCCAGCCGTCGGAGACCTACGTGGCGGTTTTACTGCGATAAAAAATGAATGATGCAAATACGCAACCTAATGCGCACAGAACTAGGTTCACCACAGCGATTGCCAAATAGGGGGTAAGCTATGAAAACACCGAAGATTGTTATTCTGGGTCTTCTCGTGAGCGCCTGTACGACAAATCCTCACACGGTTCCAACCGTCGCATCAGAGCAGGATGTCGTTTGCACGATGGAAAAGCCAACGGGCTCCAACCGACCCGTAAAAGTCTGTCGACCGGCGGCCGGAGCGCTCGACCGTGAGGAAACAGAACGGGATATGCGTGTTCTTCAGCGACAAACAGAAATTCTTAGTAAACCGAATTAGAGATTGCTGGAAAATCCAGGCCGACGTTCCTATGCGTATTGGGTTCGGCGCAACGCGTACCGCCATCGCTGCGCGAAAACACTTCGTATCATTGTTCCTGGTTCTTGCGAGTACCTCGATAACGGCTTGCGCATCCGCGGTCGTTACCGCTCCGGATGCAAGCAATGAGCTGTTATCCGGTCACTTGTTGATTGGTGAAAACGTCGACGTTTCGGATATCAGCACGGACGACATCATGGCGGTGAATGATGAAATGCGTGTCTATGTTTCATCAAAGGTAGGCGGCGATCCACAGGCACGATCACGTTTGAGAAAGCTCATTGGCGGAATGATCGAGGACGGGCTATTAAACCTGGAATATGATGAAAATCGTACGTATACGGCGATCGAAACCTTTCAGAATCGCCGCGGAAACTGTCTCTCGTTTTCTATCCTGTTTACGGCCCTTGCCCGTGAGGCAGACTTGGATGTGACCTTCCAGATGGTGGATATACCGCCGAGTTTTAGCGCGAACGATGAAACGATCTTGCTCAATAACCATATCAATGTGCTGGTCAAGGGCGTGAGAAGTGACGTCAATTTCATGCAATCGTATGTCGTGGACTTTAATGCTGCGGAGTACAACGGCAACTACGACACCAGGAAAGTCAAAGATACCTATGCCATGGCCCTGTACTTCAGCAACGTGGCCGTGGAAGCGATGCAGGCGGGGAATACAAGAAAGGCGTTTCGGTACCTCAAGAAAGGGATCGAAACGGATCATAAGATCGCTGGAATCTGGGTAAACCTTGGCGTTTTATATTCGCGATACGGGCATTACGTGATGGCCGAACAAGCCTACAAGATGGCGCTGACTGTGCAACCGTCCAACAAATCGGCGCTCGTAAATCTGGCGGGCGTTCTGCAAACGCTTGGCCGTGTCGAGAAATCCAATGACTACCTCAAGAAAGTGACGTATTACAGGGATCACAACCCGTATTACCAATACTTTCAGGCACAGGCCGCCTACCAGAGTAATGGCCTTGATGATGCGCTTGCCTACCTCGGTAAAGCAATTCGTCTGAAAAAGGATGAACATCAGTTCTATTTTCTGCGCGGACTGGTTCACCAGCGAAGGCAGGAATACCAGCTCGCTGCGCGGGACTTCGAAAAAGCCCGAGATACCGCCCAAAAGGCGCAGCTGATTTCCGGCTACACGCGCAAGCTGGAAGCCGTGGAATCCAGGTTGCACTAGTTCGCGCGTTTTACCCGTATGCTGCGGCTGCCGGATTTCTTTTCCATGAGAAAAGATCCGAGACTGGCCTCACGTATGACAACGGTTTCGCCGCTTTTGAGAGGCATCGACTGGTTGTCAAGCTGTCGCCAGGTCTGTCCGTTATCGAGAACGACAGTGAGTTTCCGGAGTGCTGATTTCCGAACGTCGACAACGTCGGCTTCGATTTGCACAATCGGGTCAATTGCCAGAGACGTTTCCACGATTCTCTTGGCTTCTGCATCATTCTTGCCGAACAGGGATTGTGCATCCGGAACCTTGTCGATGTCATTCGCTTCGATGTGCGGTATCGGATCCGGTCGTTTCGCCGAGTCCTCTGGTATTTGCAAGTCCACGAGGTTGTCGTAACAAGCCACGCGCGTTGCGACATCCTGGATCCGGCGGCATTCAAGCCAGGCATTGTCAATCGCCATCGCAGGCTGCATCAATATCAGCAATGTCAGTGGAAGTCTTTTCATCGGATTTACTTGTGTGCAGTACTGGTTAGAGTAAAAAAACCTCCAGGGTTTCCCCTGGAGGTCTCTTTTTTCTCACTGGAAGGCAGGCTTGCCTAGAAGCTAATTGATGCCCTTCCGTAGATATAACGACCTTGAGTATCGTAGCTGAACTGAATCGTATTCATGTCATCGTAAGCAGTAACATACGGTGGATCTTCGTCAGTCAGGTTGCGAACACCCAGCGTAAACGTGATGTCATTCCAGTTGTAATAGCCTTGAACATCAAGGTAGGTGATCGCCTTTGCGACGTTAACCAGATTTGCCGGCTGTGCGTCGATGTCATCGGTTTCACTCATGTACCGGGCCGTCAGGTTGGCACCCCAATCGTCGCGCGTTAACGTGACGCCGAAGTTCGACTGCCATTCCGCAAAGGTTGCCGGGTTGCCAAACGCCGGATCACCACCGAAGTATCCGGCGAGCTGGACGAGGTCGCCACCTGCGAACGGCAGGTAATCGTACTCATCGAGGTAGGTACCCGAGAGTCGCAGGTCGACGAGGCCGATGCCGGTCTCGAAACCGTAGTTCACCTGGAAGTCGATGCCGCTGGTCTTGTAGGTCGCCAGGTTGGCATTCGTCTGCAGAACCCCGGAGATTTGCTGATTCGAGTTACGACGGGCTGGCGCTGTCGTCGACGGTGTTTCATCAACACCCGGGAATGACGGTCCGACCATCAATGCACAGAGCGGGTCCGAGAAGTTCGGGCTCGCATAGCAGGCTGAAATAACTTCCGACGTCGGCGCACTACCGACAGCATCGCTGATCTCGATGTCAAAGTAGTCGATAGAAACACTCAAGTCTTCGAGGAACCGCGGCGTCAACACGAGGCCGAAGGTCAGAGACTCAGACGTTTCCGGCTGTAGGTTCGGGTTACCGCCCTGCAGTGTTGTCGCTTGGAATGTCGCCAGATTGAAGTTTGGTGGCAGTCCGTCGGCCTGACAGTTTGCGACTGTTGTGGCGTCCGTTCCCGACGTGCCGTAGTTTCGGCACGGGTCGGTATAAGACTCAGCTGATTGCTGCTGTCCCAGGAACAGTTCGCTGATATTCGGAGCACGGAAGCCTTCAGCGTACGTACTACGCAGGCGGAGGTCCTCAATCGGGGCCCACTCGAGTGCAACCTTGTAGACCGTGTCCGAATCATTGAGGAAGTCGACGTCCGTCCAGCGAGCCGATGCTTCAAGTGTCAGCAGTTCGGCCATCGGCGCCCCAGAGAGAATCGGCAGGACAACCTCGCCGTAGACTTCGTCAACCTTGTACTTGCCGCCGGTGACGTTGCCTGGCGTTGCGTAGACAGCGCCGACTGCGGCACCGCCATCCGGATTGGACGAAGCGCTTTCTCGCCGGTTTTCGTAGCCGAGTGCCCAGCCGATATCGCCGCCCGGCAGAGCAAGACTGCCGAGGTCGCCGGAGAAGTTCACCTGGAAGATGTTCAATGTGGAATCTTCCTTGGTATTGACACCGACGAAGCCGTAGGCCACCTGGGCAGGTGTCATACTGTCAACAACGAATGGATTGAAGACTCCCGGGCAACCATTCGTCGCCGCGGCGCACAGATCGGGATCCATCATCGCCTCGATGTTCGGACGATTGGCGCGACCTTCATCGCGCTGGCTGTCCTCCCATTTCGCAAGCGTGTAATTAACGTCCCAGGTCCAGCCATTCTCGAACTGACCATCAAGGCCAGTACCGATGCGGAATGCGTTGACGTCCTGCGTGAAGCGGCGCCCGCCCGATTCTGTCAATCGTCTGGATGTTGAAACAGCCTGCGGTGCTGTGCACAGGGGATTACTGGCACATTGGACATTGCCGAACGGGTTGTCAGGATGCGACGCGGAGGTAACTCCACCCCAGAATGTTCCGACCGGAGCCAACAGCTGGTTCGACTCTCGGTTCGAGAAGTTCATTTCCAGGCTGGCATTGATCGCACCCAGAACCGGTGCTTCGAACAGTTCATAGTTCGCAGCGGCATACGCGCTGTAAACGTCCTGTGGTGTCGTCAGGTAGCTGAGTGCGGCGTAATTGAATGAGTCTATCGCCGCGTCGAATGGCCTGACAGCGCCGTTATCCACAACACTGGCACCGACTCCGGCGTCAGCACCCAGGGGCGTGAATTGCGCAGGAGTCGTCGTCGGGCTGCCGCCACAGATAATCGACACGCCATCGTCAAAGTATGGGCAGGCAGAGAATCCACGATCACCCTGTCGGATTTCCTCACGCTTGTTAATCTGCGCAACAACAACGAAGTTGCCGCGGTCAAACGCGTTGCCGAATACCAGTGCACCGTTGATCATTTCGCCGTCATTTTCGTCGGTGATGTCGTAGCCAAATTGAAGATCAACACCCTCGAAGTCTTTCTTGGTGATGATATTGACGACACCGGCGATAGCGTCGGAACCGTAAACAGTCGACGCTCCGTCACGCAGCACCTCAACTCTCTCGACGATCGCGGTCGGGATCATATTGAGGTCAACAAAGCCGTTAACGGAAGCCGACGCAAATCGTTTGCCGTTGACGAGTGCCAGGGTGCGGTTCGGTCCCAAGCCTCGAAGAGAAACTGACGCGATACCGGGGTTACCATTGTTGACGCCAGCACCAAAATCGCCGCCATTGACCGACGGCATATCCTGAATGAAGTTTTCCAGTGTTAGATTCCCTGATATTGCAAGGTCTTCCTCGGTCAATACCGTGATTGGACTGATACTGGAGGTATCGCTGCGCTTGATACGTGATCCGGTCACCACGACCTCTTCCAGGGCAAGCGCACCTTCTTCCTGCGGTGCTTGTGCAAGCGTCGCGCTGGGCAGGATTGGCACCGCAGCAAGCGCGAGTATCCAGAAATGGCTGGATAAACCGTTTGGCATTCTCATGAGTAGTCTCCCCACAAAGATAATCAATAGAAACGATCGCATTGGGTAAAGTCCCGCCTCCAGTAGCATCGGAGGAACGATCGACAAGGGGCAATGTGAGCACGCATGAAGAAGTGTTGTGAATATGACCCAACAAACGTCACGAGGTAAAAATGCCTCGGCATTTTTTTATCGTTACGAAATTGCGACGTTTGATCCTGTGTTCCTCGAGCACCGTCGTTTTCCTGCCGATCTACCGGACATCGCCTGGGTTAGCGGCCGAAGATGGATCCAAAGCAAGTGTGCAAAAATGCCTCAACATTTATGTAACGACGCAAAAAATCGTCTTGTTGCTGGTCGGCAACAGCGAGTTGCGCAAGTTGAGACGGACAAACTCGAAACTGCGCACGTCAATTTGAGAAAAGCGAAAACCGTTGCAATTTTGCGATGCTGCTTTCTGTAAAACAATAATGCTAAGCTCATCCCGACATTAATCTGCATGAGAAAAGTAAGCAGTAATCGGCAGTCTTAAGGCAGTCGGTGAAGTTTGGTGGGGGCATTGCTTGTGAAAGCGAACGCGATATTGGCGGCTTTGCTGACGACTCTTGTGTCGGCGTACGCACATGGACAAACCCTGTATTCATTCGACAGTGCCGAAGATTTTTTGGCGCCCGCTACAGTCTGGCCAGCGTGGCAGGATACGCTTGAACGACACGAAGTCGAGCGTCGGGCAATCCACCTCTGCGTGAATGATGTCGAGACATGTACTCGACAACTCAAGGGTCTTCGGCTCGTTTTACTTAAAGGTGGCGAGCTTACTGTGGAGCAACAAATTCGCCTCGTGAATCGTTACATCAATATGCAGCAGTACAAAGATGATCGGATCAGCATCGATTCCGAGGTCGGCAATCAATGGATGACTCTGACCGAATTCCTGTATCAAGGCGGCGACTGCGAGGATTTCGCGGCCGCGAAATATTTCGTCCTTCGAGAGCTCGGTGTCAATGCGGAGGACATGCGAATCGTAATTGGGCGCGAACCAAAACGTACCACGCACCATGCGATGCTTGCCATCCGGCTCGACGAGGGAGTCTGGTTGCTGGAGAACGACAATACGATACATCGCAATGGCTACCAGGATATCAACAGTTTTGTGTATGCAATTAACGAACAGAATATTTGGGACCACGAGCAGTAATCACTGGACAACCGATGAGGACAGTAAAATGAAAAAACTATTACTCGCACTAACTTGCTACGGATTTCTGTCGGCGGCGGCGATGGCGGCCGATCCTTATGAGACCTGGTTAACGCTGCAACAGCAGCGCGGTACCAAAATCGAAACTATTCGCGTTGCCAATGAAAAGCCGCTGCTCGCAACGGAGGAGACCGATGTGGAAGTTGCCGGTATCCTGGAGGAGCTTGAGGCTATCGAGGAAGAAAGCGGCGATAGCGAGGCGGGCGACGACGCCTCGTAACGGGACACGCAGATCCTCGTTCGCTGCAATCCTGGACGAGCGTGACGGTCAAACGCGAATAATGGTCGGGACGGTCCTGCCACAGGCTTTCGAAACAGCCGCGTCGTTTGCGCTGCGGTGATAGGACTGCTTGGCGGCCGCACTGGCTCCTGACCGGTGCGGCCAGGCCTCTTGA
>DDIP01000072.1:14019-18365 GCA_002338605.1 Proteobacteria bacterium UBA1847
AGCGCTAAATATTTCCTGACGGCTGCCGATAACCTGTCGATTGGCTTCATAAACTGTCGGAGACGGGCGTAATGAGTGCGGAAGCAATGAGGACTGCGGCGGGTTTTGTTCAACAACTCGCGATCGATCTGAACCAGGACAATCTCGAACTGCCGATGTTTCCGGACTCGGTGATTCGTATCCAGCAGGCCTTTCGAGCCGATGAGGTCGACCTCGACGAAGTGATTCGTATCATCAGTTCCGATCCGGCAATCGCTGCCCGCGTACTGCAACTCGCAAACTCGGCTGCGACTCGCGCGACGCGGGAAATCACCGAGGTCCGACAGGCCGTCATCCGCATGGGAAGCAAGCTGGTGCAGAGCTCGGTCGTCGCTTTCGCGCTGCGACAGGCTGAGAAAAACGAAGGCATTTCTGCCGAATCGCGAACGATATTGCGGGACATCTGGGTGGAAAGCGTCGAACTCGCCGCACGCTGCCAGGTGATCGCCAAACATTACACCAAGCTGAACGCCAATGAGGCTCTGCTCAGTGGACTGCTCAGCGTCATCGGGCGTTTGTATATCCTGTTGAAATCCCAAGAATTTGGCGAAATGGATTACGCCGAGCTCGAACCGATCCTTGCAGACTGGCATCCGACGATAGCCAAGGCGATCGCCGAGAGCTGGGGTATGAGCGCCGCGCTCGCCGATGCACTGGAATCCCAGATGGATACCAACCCGGCGCTACAGGAGTCCGCAACACTGACCGAGGTCCTGAGTTCAGCGCGGCTGATATTCGAGCACGAGCGATCCGGTGAGGCATTGAATGGCAGCGACTACCCGTTGCTGCAACGGCTCGGTATTGCGAGCCACGGGCAGGAATCGGTCACGCTCGATGAGCATGCCGAGGCAATCGAAAAGATTCGCCAGGGATTGCGAGGATAAAGAGGACATCGTCCTGCTTTTCTGACCGTAACGCGGTATTTCAGACTTTGCGATCGGCAGGGATCGCGCACCACACTGGGGCATGAGTAACCTTCAGGCCGAAAACCTGTTTCGTCGGCAAGCCATTCAGTCGTTGCGACAAAAACTGCCTGGGCGACCGATCTGCCTGATGCCCAAATCATGGACCTGGCTTGGACTCCTGGTCGCTCTACTATTCCTCTCGGCAGCTATCTTTCTCGGGACCGTTGACTATGCCAGAAAGGAGTCGGCTCGCGGCTGGCTGGTTTCCTCTCCAGGTGTCGTTCGTATTGCGCACAGCAGGCCGGCGCTCGTGCAACGAATCGTTCGCAGTGCGGGCGAGCGAGTTGAAGTCGGTGAACCACTCATTTATCTGTCCGGCGATTCACTTCTGCCGGGGGGTAACAGCAAGCTGGACGAACTGTTGCAGCAATTGCGCCACGACCTGGTCGAAGTGGACTCACAGTTAGAGCTTTCCCTGCGGCAGGAGGAACTCGACAGCGGTAGTCTGCAGGTGCAGTTGAGAAAATCGGACGCGGAAATCGCATCGCTGGTCGAGCAGGTCGATGAACAGAGACGGCAGGTTGCGGTCAGCCGCGACCAACTGCAGCGATTGCGAAACGCAGCCGAACAAGCCGCTGTCACGGAATGGGAGGTATTGCGACAACAGCAGAATCTCGGCGAACTTCAGCAGCGATTCAACGCCTTGCAACAAAGCCTGGCAAGTCAGCAAAGGAATCGTGAAGCCATCAATAATCGGGAGGAGAGTGTACCCATTCTGTCCCGGATCAACCGCTCCGACCTTCGACTGCAACGATCAAGGCTCTTGCAACAGATTGCCGAACACGAGTCAGCGCGCCTGTCCGTCATTCGTTCGCCGGTGACCGGCACGATCGCCTCTGTGATTGCCCAGGAGGGTAATCTGGCCGCTGCGCAAAAGCTGTTGATGACCATTCTGCCGGAAAACTTCGAACTCAACGCCGAGATCTATGTGCCGTCGCGGGCTGCCGGGTTGATTCGACCCGGCCAGGAGGTACGCCTGCTCTACGACGCGTTTCCGCAACAGGAGTTCGGCGCCTTTCGCGGATCGATCAGCCACATTTCCGAATTCGTCGTGCTGCCAGCCGACCTGCCGCAACCGTTTCAGCTTCCGGAGGCAAGCTACAAGCTCAGTGTTGCAATCCACGATACCGAGGTCATGACGGAAATTGGTGTTGCGCGGCTGCGTCCTGGCATGCTGCTGTTTGCCGAGATCATGCTTGAAAAACGCAAGTTGTTTGACTGGCTGCTGGCGCCCCTCAGTCGGGGTCGCGGGCAACGTCCTGGATGAAACCGCAGTCGGCCGCTGCTCCGTGGCTTCGATTCCGCCGTGGCCGAACGCTGGCCATCGTTCGCCAGTCGACGTCGACCGAGTGCGGGCTGGCCTGCGTTGCGATGCTTGCCGGGTACTATGGCATCGCTGCCGATCTCGGCTTATTGCGACGCCAGCACGAGGTGTCGCTCAAGGGGGCAACGCTCGCCAGTATTGACCGCTGTTGCCGGGAGCTCGGTCTGGCGACTCGGGCCATTCGCTGCGGTTTCCGCGAGCTCAACAAGCTCAAGAAACCCTGCATCCTGCATTGGCGATTCAATCATTTCGTTGTTCTGAAATCGGTCGGGCCGCGCGGGCTCACGTTATTTGACCCGGCACGCGGAATCGTTACGGAATCCGAAGCCGTTGCCCGCGAGGCGTTCACCGGTATCGCGCTGGAAGTCAGTCCAAAGACTCGCATTCAACACGCCGTTGTACCTCGGCAACTTGGCCTCGTGAACCTGGTTGCCAGGGGCACCGGTCTTGGGCAGAAGTTCCTCGCCGGCTTTTTGCTGGCACTGATCTGTGAGCTGTTGTTGCTGACCAGCCCCTTCTACCTGCAAATCGTTATCGACGAAGTCCTGGCACGCGGCGATCGCGTGTTACTCAACGTCGTCGCGATCGCGTTCGCCGTGTTGATGCTGTTGCAGCTGCTCGCCAACACAATGCGGCAGCTGACATTTCTCTTCCTGGGCCATGTCACCTCCTTCGATATTACAGCGCGAGTACTGCACAGGCTGTTTCGGCTGCCAATTCGTTTCTTTCGCAGCAGGGAGCTAGGCGACATACAGCACCGCATTCAGTCCTTGCACTTCATTCAGAGCTTTATCGTCCAGGGCATACCAGCACTGCTTCTTGATGCAATCTTTGTTGTCATGATTTGCAGTTTGCTGGTGCTCTATGAGGCGCGACTCACACTGCTGATGCTGTTCGCCCTTGTCCTCTGGTGCGTCTGGCGTGCGATAATCCTCCTGCAGAGCTTGCGGTTGTCGAACGACATTGCACAGTCGGAATCGTCGGTACAGACGCACTTTCTCGAGTCGTTGCGGGCGGTGCAATCGATCAAAGTCGGCAACGGCGAATCGCAGCGCGAAATGGAATGGCAAAATCTTTTCGCCAACGCGACGAATGCCCGCATTCGTCTCGGCACCTTGCAGACGGCAGACAACGCGGTACGTACATTCCTGTTTCAAGGTGCACGGATCATCGCAATCTATTGGCTGGCAAGGCGCGGGTTGATGCAGCAAATGACAATTGGCGCGATTTCCGCCTATGTTGCCTACCTCGGCATGTTCACGACACGTTGCGCCGGCATCGTCGATCGTGTCCTGGAATACCGGTTGCTTGACGTTCCGCTCGGGCGATTGTCGGATGTCATATTTGCCGAAGAAGAGCGTGATACAGGGTGCGAGGTCAGGTCACCGATCGGACAGATCGAGCTGAAGAACGTCTCGTTCGCCTATTCTCGCGATGACCCGCCGATCCTGAATCGGTGCAGCGCGCTGTTCCGGGAGTCTGCGCTGACCGTCATAGCGGGGCCTTCGGGTTGCGGCAAAAGCACGTTGCTGCAGACTATCGCCGGCAACGAGACACCAGGCGAAGGCGAGATTCTGATTGGCGGAAAACCGGCGGCACAACTGAACCTCAAGAGCCTGCGCTCGAACATGGCGACGGTGTTTCAGGACGATGTCCTGCTCAAAGGCTCCGTTGCCGAAAATATCGCCGTGTTCAGCAATGACATCGACATGCAACGAGTCAGGGTCGCAGCGAGTGCAGCCTGCATTGCGAAAGAACTGGAGTCCCTGCCAATGGCCTATGAGACGCGAATCGGTGATCTCAGTTCGTCGCTCTCCTGCGGCCAGGTTCAGCGAGTGTTGCTGGCGCGTGCTTTCTACCGGCGTCCCTCGCTACTGTTGCTCGATGAAGCGAGCAGTGGCCTTGATGCCGCGGTTGAACGGCGGGTAATCGCGTCCATCAAGCGCCTTCCGGCAACGAAAATTCTTGTTTCGCACAGTGACCTTGTGTTGCAGGCGGCGGATGAGGTGCTGTGGCTG
>DDIP01000072.1:18473-21787 GCA_002338605.1 Proteobacteria bacterium UBA1847
GCTGTGGCTGCATAATGGAAGGCTGCTATCATCCCCGCCTGCCCTACATGAATGAGGCTTCATCATGAACTCGAACAAAATCCTCGGTGCAGCACTCTTGCTCCTGCCGCTCATTGCAAACAGCGCTGACGAAGAAAAATGGGACGTGAGCGCAATTCCCGGTGAATCGCGGGAGGTCACGATCGATACGCGTACCGGCACCTGGATGAGTGTCGATGTCAGCCCGGATGGGCAGACAATCGTCTTCGATCTGCTGGGAGACATCTATAGTATTCCGGTTTCGGGCGGTGAAGCCAAGGCTATCAACAGCGGCTTCGCCTGGTCGATGCAGCCACGTTTTTCACCGGATGGTTCCGAGATCGCTTTCACCAGCGACGCTGGCGGCGGTGACAATATCTGGATAATGAATGCCGACGGCAGCAATACCCGGCAACTGACCAAGGAAGATTTTCGCCTGCTGAACAATCCCTATTGGTCACCGGACGGCGAATACGTCGCGGCGAAGAAGCATTTTACAACCACACGCTCGGCAGGCACCGGTGAAATCTGGATTTACCATCGAAACGGTGGCGCCGGCGTCCCGGTGGTTGAACGTCCAAACGAAGATCACCAGAAAGCACTGGGTGAGCCGGCATTTTCGCCTGATGGTCGCTATATCTACTACTCGCTCGACCAGACGCCGGGTGGCACTTTCGAATATGCACAGGACTCGAATGGCCAGGTCATGGCGATTCGGCGTTTCGACCTCGAGAAAGGACTGAGCGAAGGCTTTGTCAGTGCTGCCGGTGGTGCCGTTCGTCCGACCCCGTCACCGGATGGCAGGTACCTGGCGTTCGTGCGACGCATTCGCGGTCAAAGCGCGCTGTTCCTAAAGGACCTGACCAGTGGCGCTGAATTCCCCGTCTATGAGAATCTCGACCAGGACCTGCAGGAAGTCTGGGGCACACACGGTGCCTATCCGCCGATGGACTGGATGCCCGATTCAAAAAGCATCGTATTCTGGGCGGGCGGCGGTATCAGGCGAGTGGATATCACCAACAAAGCCGTCAGCGATATTGACTTTCATGTCAACGACACTCGAACCGTCTACGATCCGCCGCGCCCGAAAGTGGATGTCGCGCCGGACAGTTTCAATACGACAATGCTGCGGAACGCCGAAGTGTCGCCGGATGGAACAAAGGTGGTGTTCGAAAGCGTGGGACGGTTGTACGTCAAGAATCTGCCGGACGGTGCACCCAGGCGACTGACACGAGATGCAGACGATCACTTCGAGTATGACCCGAGCTGGTCGCGCGATGGCAGGAATATCGTCTTCATCACCTGGGACGATGAGGAACTGGCGAATGTTCATCGTGTTCGTGCAAGCGGCGGCAGTAGTACCCGATTGACGCGCGTTCCCGGGCATTACCATGCACCGCGTTTCAGTCCGGACGGCAAGTCCGTCGTCTACTTCGCCAACAGTGGCGGCTACCTGACCTCAGCCGACTGGTCCATGCAGACTGGCGTATTCCTTGTCGCCGACAGCGGTGGTGTGTCGCGACTGATTACAGATAATGGCAGCAATCCGCACTTTGGCAGCAGCAACGAACGACTGTTCGTTACACGCAATGGTGAGGGTGGACGTCAACTGGTGAGCATCGACCTCAATGGCGAGAAACCCCGTACCCATGCAGTGGGGGAGCACCTGGTGCAGTACGAAGTCGCACCTGACGAGCGTCATTTTGCATTTCGCCAGAACTACAACATCTACGTGCTGCCACTGCCGCCGGGCGGCAAGCCCCTGTCGGTATCAACCAGCGTGTCGAGTGTCAAGATGACGCGCGCCAGCGGCGATGGCGGCAACTACCCGCATTGGAGCGGTGACGGCAAGACGCTGTCCTGGACACTCGGTGCGACGCTGTATGACGCATCTGTCGACGAACTGTTTGCCGTCGCCAATGATGAGGGCGAAGGCGGCTACAAGGCGCCAGTCGATGGTGTGTCCTTGTCAATGACGCTCAATGCCGATGTGCCGTCATCAGTCGTGGCGCTGGTCGGCGCGCGTGTCGTTACGATGAAAGGCGACGACGGCGGTGTTATCGAGAACGGCGTGATCGTTGTTGATGGCAATCGCATCAGTGCCGTTGGTGCCGCCGGTGATGTCACGATTCCGGCCGACGCGATTGAAGTCGATGTCGCGGGCAAAACCATCGTTCCGGGTTTTATTGATGCACACGCACATGGCTCATCGGGTGTCGGCATGATCCCGGAGCAAAACTGGATGACCTATGCGACTCTGGCGTTCGGTGTTACGACCATACATGACCCCTCCAA
Source organism: Proteobacteria bacterium UBA1847 (assembly GCA_002338605.1). GTDB lineage: Bacteria > Pseudomonadota > Gammaproteobacteria > Steroidobacterales > Woeseiaceae > UBA1847. Next base: position 20,787 of record DDIP01000072.1, read on the forward strand.
CGATGCGACAGAGATTTTCGCAGCGGCTGAAATGCAGCGCACCGGGACCATTCTTGCGCCGCGCATATTCTCAACTGGGGACATTGTCTACGGCGCACGTTCGACGTATTTCGCCGACATCAATTCGCTTGACGATGCACGCAATCACGTGCGTCGGCTGAAGGCCCAGGGCGCGGGAAGCATCAAGAATTACAACCAGCCGCGACGCGAGCAACGCCAGCAGGTGACGACCGCCGCACGTGAGGAAGGCATGCTCGTGGTGTCGGAAGGTGCTTCGCAATTCCACATGGACCTGTCCATGGTGGCGGACGGCAATAGCACGATTGAGCACAACCTTCCGCAGTCGATGTTGTACGACGACGTCCTGCAGTTCTGGAGCCAGACAAAAGTTGCCTATACACCGACACTCGGCGTGACCTATGGCGGATTAAGCGGTGAAGACTACTGGTACCAAAAGTCCGATGTCTGGAAGCACCCGATCCTGTCGAAATTCGTGCCGCCGCACATTTTGCAGCCGCGTACCGTACGACGCGTGATGGCACCCGATGAGGACTACTACCACGCTGTCAACGCCGCCACTGCGAAGTTGCTTGCCGATCGCGGTGTTCTCGTAAGCATTGGTGCGCATGGTCAGCGTGAGGGTTTGGCCAGCCATTGGGAAGTGTGGAGCTTTGTGCAAGGTGGCATGTCACCAATCGAGGCATTGCAGGCGGCAACCATTGTGCCCGCCAAGGCACTCGGTTACAGCGCCGACCTCGGATCGCTTGAGGCCGGCAAGCTTGCAGACCTCATCGTTCTCGACGCAAACGTGCTCGAGGACATCTACCAGTCGGACAAAGTGAACATGGTCATGCTCAATGGCCGCCTGTACGACTCGGCGACGATGAACGAAAAGGTCACTGGCAGCAGAACGACTAAGCCGTTTTACTGGCAGTGACCCCTCGGCACCGGCCTGTCAGTCGCGATAGGCCGGTGGCGTATTGGTGTCTGTCTGCAGGTAA
>DDIP01000072.1:21897-23126 GCA_002338605.1 Proteobacteria bacterium UBA1847
AAACGATCCCGCAGCATCGTCTGGCGGCTTTGCATCGGTATTGCGACGCCGTTGATGTAGACCTGTTCGGCGTAGGTCGTCAGTTCCAGCGGATCTGCGGGCCAGATGACCAGGTCGGCGGCTTTGCCGACTTCGATGCTGCCGACAGTATCGGCAACCCCGTATATTTCCGCCGGAGTGAGGGTGATCGCGCGAAGTGCGGACTCCCAGTCCAGCCCGTCAGCAACGGCATTGCCTGCCGATTGCGTGATATTGCGTGCATTGTGGCTCAGGCTGCTGCTGTCAGCCAGCGCGCAGGCAACACCGGCGGCGTTCAGGATATTCGCGGCACCGCGACGTGCATTTATGCGATCGAAGTTTCCGGGGAGGTTCGCGGTTACCGAAAGAATGACGGGAATCCGCGCGGCCGCCAGTTCATTGGCGAGCATCCACGCTTCGGTACCACCGGAAATGATGGCGCGCAGACCGTAGGATTCCGTCAACGTAATCAACACTTCGATATCGCTGGCACGATCGACATCGACAAGCATCGGGATTTCGCCGGCGATAACGCCCTGTAGAGCCTCAAGGTCGGCGATGCTGTGGCGGTACGTGCGACGAAGGCCTCGTTCGAAGTCACCTTTGTGATCACGATAGTCAATGGCTTCATCGAGTGCGTTTCGCAACACAAGCCAGGCGTTACTGCGCGACCCGGCAGCGTAGAAGCTGCCGCCTTCGCCAAGTGTCACGACCATTGCGGCGCTGCGCTTGTCGAGTACATCGCTGTCCCCGAGGTTGACGATCGCAGCGAGACCGGACAGTACATGGCCCATATTGCCCATGTCGTCCGGAGCGCCCGGAGACGGTGTAATCGCAGCACGCGTTACGCCTTCAATGCGCTGAATCGGTATCAGTGTCGAACGCCGGTTATAGGCATCCGCGACATCGAAGCCCGCAGTGAACTGGTCACCCGCTTGCGATGAATCGACGGGACCTGCGGAATTGCCGACCTCGACAAGCCCGAGACGTCCCAGGGGACTAAACAGGCCGGGCGTGATGATCTTGTCACTCGCATCGACAGTCGTCGCACCTTCCGGCACACGAATACCGGTGCCGACTGCCTGAATATGGCCGTCAACGATCAGTATCGTTGCGTTTTGAAGGGTGCCTTGCGGTCCGACGGTATGCACTTTTCCGCCGATGATCGCGGTGGTATCCGCGAGGGCAGGCGACAGAAGACAAAGACCGGC
>DDIP01000072.1:23276-24019 GCA_002338605.1 Proteobacteria bacterium UBA1847
CCTGCCGATACGGCTGTTCCCAGTGTGAAGTCGGTGACCGGGTTCCGCTCGTCGTTGCCGAGTTCAAAAGCCAGCGCACCGTCTATGTAGACGCGTTCAGCCTTGCTGTAGACGCTGAATGGACTGCCGGTCCATACAACCACGTCGGCCATTTTTCCAGCCTCGAGAGTCCCGGTTACGTCGTCAATACCCAGTGCTTTCGCGGCGTTTATTGTGATCCATTGAATGGCGCGTTCCGGCGGTATGTCGACGCCGACACGCGCGGCAGCCCCCATGACTTTTGCCGTCTCCTGGTTCAGACGTTGAATACCGTAGTCGTCATCTGAATGAATAATTGCGCAGGCACCCGCCTGGTCAACGATGGCAGCATTTTCACGAATACCGTCGTAGGCCTCCATCTTGAAGCCCCACCAGTCGGCCCACATTGCGGAACAGGTATCGGCCTCGGCAAGCAGGTCGGCGATTTTGTAAGCCTCGACAGCATGGTGGAATGCCGTGATCTTGTAACCAAACTCTTTTGCGATATCGAGCATGACGGACATCTCGTCGCCGCGATAGCAGTGATTGTGGACGAGAATTTCACCGTCCAGCACGCCGGCCAGTGTATCGAGTCGCAGGTCGCGCAAGAGGGCTTCACCTTTACCGCCCTCAGCCGCCTTTTTCTTGTCTCGATAGTCAGCGGCTTCGATCCAGGCCGCACGGTAGCCGGCAACATTGCCCATTCGGGTGGATGGGGCCTGGCC
>DDIP01000072.1:24140-26634 GCA_002338605.1 Proteobacteria bacterium UBA1847
ACCGCCGTATACGCGCTTCGGATTCTCGCCGCAGGCCATCTTGAGACCGTACGGTGCGCCCGGGAACTTCATTTCCATGACATTGCGCCCCGGGACATTTTTGAGCGTAACGCTGCGGCCGCCAATCAGGTTCGCTGAGCCGGGCAATACCTGCAATGCAGTGACACCGCCTGCGAGGGCTGTGACGAAACCAGGGTCGTGCGGCCAGACACTGTGCTCCGCCCACACCTGTGCGGTGACCGGAGCGGTCGCTTCATTGCCATCGGAGTGCGATTCCGTTCCGGGCGATGCATAGACGCCAAGGTGGGAGTGCACATCGATGATGCCCGGTGTAATCCACTTGCCAGACGCGTCGACAACGGTTGCGTCACCGGCGTCGAGCCCGGTGCCGACGGCGACAATCTTGCCGTCGGCAATGAGGACATCGGCACTATCAAGGCGTTCGCCTGTGGCGGTCAGCACTGTTGCGCCACTTAAAAGCGTTGCCTCTGCCGGAAGCGGCGTATATCGACTGGCGTATGGCGCCGAGGCGTCTTCAGCCACGTCCTCGCTGCATCCAACCAGCAGAAGCGAGAGCGTCAGAAACGCGACAAAGGTCTTAATCACGGAAATTCTCCCAAATTATTGAGTGTTAATTGTTTATGCTCACTATATTACAGCTGTGCACCGAAGGGGATTGGATTGGGGAAACGGATCGCAGGCAGCGGAATCGGCGTCGTTCCTGACGACGGACGCTTGAGTTCCGGTGGCTGTTTTTGCGCCAGCAGAAAACCAGTTGTCGAGCACTGCAATGACGACGGAGCTTGCGCGGTCGCGCGGCAGGACAGGCATTCACCGGCCATCGCCGGGGAACGCGGCTGATGTCGGATGTCGAGCGCCTGGATGGTTTGAGAATCGTGCTCGACCCGATTGGTCAGGCCGGGGTTGTCATCGCCCTGATGCTGGTCATGTTCAGCGTTGCGCTTGGTTTGCGGGTCCGGGATTTCAAGGCACTGCTGAGAATGCCGCTGGTTTATTTTGGCGGCGTCGCCGCACAGGTTGTGGTACTGCCACTCGTAACCTTTCTGCTGATTCAGGTGATCGCGCCGCCGCCATCGATCGCACTGGGCATGATCGTGGTCGCCTGTTGCCCCGGCGGTGCAATGTCCAACCTGCTGACCTACCTGTCGAAAGGGGAGGTTGCCGTTTCTGTCGCGTTGACGGCAACGTCGAGCATGCTGGCGGCCCTGCTGACTCCGGCGTCGACATTGTTCTGGTCCAGGGCCTATGGGCCAACCAGCGCACTGCTTGATTCGCTCGACGTCAATCCCTTGCTGTTCGTCGGACAAACGACCTTGCTGCTGGCCATTCCGCTGGTCGCGGGTATGACCGTCGCGGCCCGGGCGCCACAATGGGCGAAAGAGGTCCGCGGCAAGACAACGCTGGCCGGTTCGGCAGTTCTTGGCGGCACCATCATTTACGGTATTGTTTATTTCTTTCCGGTTCTGTGGCCCGCTGTCGGTTTGCTCGCCAGTGTAACCGTCATGCACAATACCGCGGCGTTCATGACCGGGGCCGTTTTGGCTTTCTTCCTCACACGGCAAGCGTCAGTACGACGAGCCATTACATTTGAGATCGGTATACAAAATTCCGGTCTTGCCCTGATCATTCTGCTTGCCCAGTTAAAAGGTGTTGGTGGGGCAGCCGCAATTGCGGCGGTCTGGGGTGTCTGGCACCTGATCGCAGGCGGACTGTTGGCCGCTACTTATAACTTCATCGACAAAAGAAGGGTTGCACTTGTCACCGAATGAATTCGATTCAATTGACTATCGCCGCGCACTCGGTTGCTTCGCAACCGGCGTTGCAGTCGTCACGGCGCTCGATGCAAACGGCGAAAAAATTGGCATAACCGTGAATAGCTTCAACTCAGTGTCGTTGAATCCGCCGTTGGTGTTGTGGAGTGTCGGCGAGGAGTCACTGAGTTACGCGGCATTCGTCGAAGCAGACTATTTCGCAGTCAATGTACTCGCGACGCACCAGCGAGACCTTTGCACTCAATTTGCGAGCAGCGGGGGCGACAAGTTCCTGGACCTGGAATGCGACGAAGGCATCGAGGGCATTCCGCTGTTGCCGGAGTTTTCAGCGGTATTCGAATGCAAGACCGAGCACCGTTACGATGGTGGCGATCACAAGATCATAGTCGGCCGCGTGCAACGATTTGAGGATCGCAGAATCGACCCACTCATCTTCTACCGCGGTCACTTCCTGAAGTAATCGTTAGTGATGATGTTGGTGAGTGTCGTGTTTCACGCCGAACAACACGATGTGCAGCAGCGACCCCGAAACAAATGCCTGGAACATCGCGAGCATGCGAAAATCGGCTAGTGCAAGCAGGGACTCGCCAACGAAGTAGCCGCTGGCTGTTGCTGCGACCACCAGGGCAAATACGACGAGGGCCGCGGTTTGTCCAAAGCTTGGCTTGATTGCCCACCAGAGCGCCATGCCGACAGGCAGG
>DDIP01000206.1 GCA_002338605.1 Proteobacteria bacterium UBA1847
GATCTCGATATCGAGAAATTCCTGTCGCTGGGGCAAAGCCGGGCGGGCAAGGTATTGCCGCTTTCGATGGCCGTCGCCGGCAACGGGCTGAAAGCGTTTCCGGGACTGGGTACCGTCGCCGGGGGTCTGGCGCATGCGGTTGCGTACGGACTGATATTCGATGCACTCGGGCGCAGCCTGGTGCTGACCCTGTCACGCCACGGTGAACTGGTTCCGGAAACAGCCGCCAAAGAATTCGAGGAAGGTATCAGTGAGCATTTGGAAGCGGGCGTTCGACGCGTTGCCAAGATGGCGCTGGAAGAAAAAACCAGCTGAGGAATCCGGCGACGAAGGCGCAGGGCACCTGAGTCTCGCGCGCGAGAGCCTGCGTGACCTCATCAATGACAAGCGACTTCCCGACGGCGTACGAGAATCGCTCGCGCACGACTACGCGGCCGTGCAGGCAATGCTCGACAAGATCGAACACGGGCACTTGCATATTTCTGCTTTCGGTCGAGTCAGTACCGGAAAATCCTCGCTTCTCAATGCGCTGATCGGCGAGGCCCGATTTTCTGTCAGCCCTTTGCACGGGGAGACAAAGCTGTCTTCCATGCAGTCGTGGAACGAAACTGAAGCAGGTGGAGTTTTTCTTATCGACACGCCCGGCCTTGATGAAGCAGGCGGTGAAGATCGCGAAGCACTGGCGAAAGAAGTAGCCGGGCGCTCCGACCTGGTCATGTTCGTCGTCGACAGCGACATCACTGACACGGAACTTGATGCACTGAAAGTCGCAATGGCCCAGGGACGACCGATATTGCTGGTGTTAAACAAGTCAGACCTTTACACGCGCGAAGAGTGCGAGGCGCTGTTGACGTCCTTGCGGGCCAAAACAGACGGCATTATCGATCCAGCGCACATCATAGCTGCTGCGGCTCAACCTCGACCACAGATCGTGATCGACGTCGATGCAGCCGGGAACGAACGCGAGACATTGCGCGAGCGTGAGCCGGATATCGAGGCACTGCGATTAAAACTGTGGGAGATCCTGGAAGCCGAAGGTAAGACGCTTGCTGCGCTCAATGCGAGCCTGTTCGCATCCGACCTGTCGGATCAGGTCGGCCGCCGTATCCTCGCTGCAAGACGTGAGCTCGGTGAAAGACTGGTGCGCACGTACTGCATTTCAAAAGGCATCGCCGTTGCATTCAACCCGGTTCCGGTCGCCGACCTGTTTGCCGCCGCCTTTATCGATGTCGGGATGGTCGTGCACTTGTCGAAAGTCTACGATCTGCCGCTGAACAAGACCGAAGCCGGTTCGATCGTCAAGGTCATCATGGCGGAGTCCGCCGCACTGATGGGCACCGTCTGGGCGCTGCATTTCGTCTCAAGCGCATTGAAAGTCGGTACCGTCGGGCTGTCGACGATACTGACTGCCGGCGCGCAGGGTTCGATTGCCTACTACAGCACCTATCTCGTCGGCCAGGCAGCGGCGAAGTATCTTGCAAAGGGCAAGTCCTGGGGAGACGGTGGGCCCAAGTACGTGGTCAAGCAGATACTCGATTCGTTGGATCGGGACACGGTTTTGCGTGACGCCAAACGCGAGATCCAGGCCCGCCTGCGAATGCCCTGAAGGCTATGGATCGCGATACGAGAATGCAGCGCATTTGGGAGACAATCCAGGATATCCCCAAAGGCACGGTCGCAAACTACGGGCAGATCGCCGAGATAGCGGGTATTCCGCGCGGTGCGCGACAGGTCGGCTATGCCCTGCGACACTCACCGAAAGACTTGGAGTTGCCCTGGCACCGCGTGCTGACGTCCTCGGGCAAGAGCGCTTTTGATCCCGATAGCAGGCATTTTAGAATGCAATGTGATCGCCTCGCCGACGAGGGAGTGCCAATGATCAACGGCAAGGTCAATATGGACAAATATCGCTGGGAACCGGCACTCGACGAGTTGCTCTGGAAACCGAGTTCGATGTGGGACGAAACGTGAGCATCCGGCAAAAACTGCGAACACAAGTCCTGCGCCTGATGCTGGATCGTCGGGTTGTTGATGCCAGGCGCTGGCTCAGGGACGCGCGATACCGGTTCAGCAAGGACGGCCATGTCGTTTCCGTTTTCCTGCAAATCGACGACCCCTATTCCTACATCCTGTCGCATTTTTTGCCGAGTCTCGAGGAGCACTATGAAATTGAATTGCGTGTCTACCTATCAAAAGCAATAGTCGATGGCTACCAGCCGGCTCCCGATATGCTGGTCGAATACGCCATTGTCGATTGCAGACGACTGGCGCTCGAACTTGGCATTCCGTTTCTGGACAAAGCCCATCTGCCGCCGACCGAATATCGGGCGGGCCTGTCCGACGCCGTTGCCGCCAGTGCAGGCAGCGATGCGTTTACCGGTGAACTCTTCGAAGCACTGGAAATCTACTGGCGCGGCGATGCATCGGCGGCAGCGCAAATCAGCAAGTCGGCGCCCCGTCATGGAGCGGCCAATGCGCTTATCGAGGGGTCGCAGGAATCGTTGAGCCGGCTGGGGCACTACAACAGCGCAATGCTTCACTGTGCGGGTGAGTGGTACTGGGGTGTCGATCGCCTGCACTATCTGACCGATCGCCTCGATGCGTTGGGCATGTCGAGAAGCCAGTCGCCCGAACCCCACTTGAAGTCGATACGGCAGTCGATGCGATTTTCCTTGCCGGTCAAGCCGCCAGCAGCCGGGCAAGCATTGCCGCCCATTGAATACTTTCATTCATTCCGCAGTCCGTACTCTTACCTGGCACTGCACAGCACGTTTGGGATCGCGGACGCCTACGGAATCTCGGTGAAAATCCGACCGGTGTTGCCAATGGTGATGCGAGGGATGGCCGTACCTACCCCTAAGTTGCTCTATATTGTCAACGATGCCAATCGCGAGGCACAGCGGCGTCGCATTCCGTTCGGCAATATCGCCGATCCCGTTGGTGCAGGAGCGGAACGCTGCCTTGCCGTTTTTCTCTATGCGGATTCCGAGAAGCGCGGTCGTGAGTTTGTTTTGCATGCGGGCCGAGCCATCTGGTCCGAAGCCATCGATGTGTCGACGGATAAAGGCATGCGAAAAGTTACCGGCCGCTGCGGCCTGTTCTGGCCAGGGGTCAAACAGGCGATGCAAAGCGACGACTGGCGGGCGACAATCGAGAGCAATCGCGAATCCATGATGCGCGACGGGTCCTGGGGTGTGCCGACCATCCGTATGGGCGATCTGGTACTTTGGGGCCAGGACAGAGACTGGCTGCTGGCACGGCACATTGAAGAACTTTGTGACACAGGGGATGGAATACTCGTATGACGATGGTCATTTTTTCACATGGGCAGGAGAGCGGGCCCTGGGGAACCAAGATTCGCGCGATGGCGGAACGCGTTCGGGAAATGGGGTGCGAGGCGGACAGTATCGACTACCAGGGTATCGCCGATCCGACCGAACGTGTCGACAAACTGCGACGAGAATGTGCGGACATTTCGGAAAAACTGATCCTCGTGGGGTCCAGTATGGGCGGACATGTCGCGACTGCGGCGGCGGATGCGCTGGGGGCTGCGGGCCTGTTTGTTCTGGCACCAGCCTATTATATGGAGGGTTTTGAAGAGCTCACGCCACCTCCGCAAGCCATGCCGATTTGCATTGTGCACGGCTGGCATGATGATATTGTGCCCGTTGAAAACAGTATTCGATTCGCTCGGGCGTGTTCTGCAACATTGCACCTGGTCGATGGCGATCATAGATTGACGCAGAACATCGGCGAGATCAACGAATACCTGGCGCAATTCATAATGAACATTACTGATTAAAAAAATGAGAGGGATAGTAACAATGAAACAATTATTGATTTTGATCGCGAGTCTTGCCCTGTTCGCCTGTGGTGGCAACGATGCCGGCGATAAAGCGGAATCGGCAATGGATTCGGCGAAAGATGCTGCCCATGATGCGATGGATGCAACGAAAGACGCGGCCGATGATGCCATGGATTCGGCAGGTGATGCGATGGACGAAGCTGGCGACATGCTTGAAGAAGGCAAAGACAAAGCCGAAGACATGGCGCATGACGCGATGAATAAGGCCGAAGAGGTTGGTGACAAGCTGAAAGAGAAGGCTGAAGAAACAGAAAAGGCAATCGAAGACGCGACCGACTAAGCACGGCGACAGCAAGCTACACCAATACGGTGGCAGTCACTGACTGCCACCGTTTTTTCGTTTTGGCTGTCGAAAAAAGTGAAAAGTCAACGGTCTGCTGCGACGATCTTTTGGGTAGACTTGTCCGCCATGAACATCGCAGGTCTCATTTTTCGGCCCCTCTACTGGTCGGCAGGCAAGGTGTTCTCGATGTGGGCGCGCCCCGCGATTCAGCCGGAGGCGCCCGCCGAGCTCATCGGCGATACTGACGCGGCCGTCTGCTATGTTCTTGAGACCGGCGGCCTTGCCGATGTACTTGCTCTTGAGAAAGCCTGCGCGACGCACGGGCTGCCGTCGCCAACAGAATCATTTGAATTCTGCGGGGTTCGTGAATCCAACCGTTTCGTTGTCATGCGGCGGCTCAAGGGCTTCTGGACGCGTCGACCGAGTGCTGCGAGTTCGCAGCGACTGAAGCGCCTGATTGTCGGTGCGGAGAACTGTGAGCAGGAATTGCTGCTTATCCCGGTAGCAATTTACTGGGGGCGTTCGCCCGAGAAAGAACGATCTTTTTTCAAGATCCTGTTTTCGGAGAACTGGGACGTCATCGGGCGTACCCGAAAGTTCTTCGCCACGCTGCTGCATGGCCGGGATACCTTACTGCGCTTCAGCGAAGCCTTGCCGATTCGATCAATTTGCACCGGGGATATCGAATCGTCGGTTGCCGTGCGCAAGGTTTCCCGCATCCTGCGCGTTCACTTTCGGCATCGTCGTACAGCGACCGTCGGGCCTGACCTGTCGCATCGCCGTACCCTTGTCAAACAGGTGCTTCGAGCGCCGTCTGTGCGCCGGGTTATCAACGCTGAAGCTGGCGATGATATCCGCAAACAGGAGCTGGCACGTCGCAAGGCGGAAAAGTACGCACTCGAAATTGCCGCAGATATCTCTTACCCGACGATCCGTGTGCTGGTTCGTGTCCTGCGCTGGCTCTGGAATCGAATCTATGACGGTGTGGAACTGAACCACATGGACCGCCTTCACCAGGTCGCCGAGGACAAGGAAGTCGTGTATGTGCCTTGCCATCGCAGTCATATCGACTACCTGCTGCTTGGCTACGTAACCTATGAATCCGGTTTGCATTTGCCGCATGTTGCCGCCGGTATCAACCTGAACATGCCCATCGTCGGCGGCATATTGCGGCGTGGTGGCGCATTCTTCCTGCGCCTAAGCTTTAAGGGAAACCGGTTGTATGCCGCCGTTTTTGATGCCTACATCCACGAGGTACTGGTCAAAGGCCACTCGATGGAATACTTCATTGAGGGCGGCCGGAGTCGCACCGGCCGTTTGCTGACACCGAAGGGCGGCATGCTGGTCATGACAGTTAACTCCTATGTCAAGAATCCGCAACGGCCGATCGTTTTCGTGCCGGTTTACTTTGGTTACGAAAAACTCATCGAGGGCGATGCGTTCATCAGCGAGCTTGCGGGCGCGGAAAAGCAGAAAGAGTCGATTGGCGGCCTGATCAGGTCGATCAAGTCGCTACGCGATCATTTTGGCAAGGTGTATGTGAATATTGCCGAACCGATTGAGCTTGCGCCAATGCTGGATCGGATGCACCCGACCTGGCGTGAACACAAATCGGGCAATGGCGAGCGGCCGTCCTGGCTGGGTGATGTCGTTGACGAACTTGGCGCCCAAATCATGCAGGGCATCAACTCGGCCGCCGCAGTCACACCGATCAGCTTGCTTGCTTACGTTTTGCTGGCGACGCCGAAGCAGACCATTGGCCTTGGTGAGCTGCGCCGTCAGCTCGAACTCAGCCTCAAAGTCCTGAAGCGATTCCGATACTCGGAGCTGGTCACGATGCCGGAGGCCAGCGCCGATGAAATCATCGCGCATGGTGAACAGCTCGAGGTTATCAGTCGCTCAAGCCATCCGATGGGCGAGGTCATACACATGACTGAGCACAACGCCGTCCTGATGACCTATTTCCGAAACAATATCCTGCACCTGCTGGCGGTGCCGGCGTCAGTGGCCTGCTGTTTCATCCAGGGGCGACAACTCGAACATACCGAGTTGCAGCGACTGATCCGACTGATTTACCCGTTCATGAAAAAAGAGCTGTGCATGAAGTGGGAGTATGACGACATCGACGATGTGACGACAGAAGCTATAAAGTCCCTGGTTGAGCTGGAATTATTGACCTGTTCTGCCGATAAGAAATCCCTGGTTCGACCGCCGGCCGGCTCTGAAAAGGCCTTTCAGTTGTTGATGCTTGGCCAGTCGATGGTGCCGATGTTGCAGCGGTTCTACCTGGCAATAGCGATTCTGATTCGAAACGGCTCCGGCGTTCTGTCGCGACAGCGGCTGGAGACGATGTGCCAGCAAAGTGCGGAACGATTGTCGATGATCTATGGCCTGCATTCGCCGGACTTTTTCAACAAAAGTTTGTTTCATGATTTCATTCGCACGCTCGAAAGCCTTGATGTATTACGTAAAAATTCCGACAATCTGATCGAATTCGATGACGACCTCACCAACATTGGTATCGACGCACGGTTGGTGCTGGGCGAGGAAATTCGCCACAGCATCCTGTCACTGACCGTTACAGAAAAATGAAAGTCGTTTCTCTATACCGTTTCCTGGACTTGCAGGACCCGCAGACGTTCCGCGACGAGCTGAAGCAACTGTGCGATGAGCAGCAGCTGCTGGGGACAGTGCTGGTCGCGCACGAGGGTTTCAACGGCACGCTGGCCGGGCGCGAGCAATCCATTCGCAATGTAATGGACTGGATACAACGCCGCCTGGGTATCCCGGAAACGCTGGACGCGCGCTGGACGGATTCAGACGATGCGCCGTTTCGAAAGATGCGAGTCAAGGTAAAGAGCGAGATAGTCACGCTCGGCCGCCCCGACTTGCTGCCGCACCGCAGAACCGGTGTGCATGTCGATACGAAGCGCTGGAACGAGCTGATATCAGATCCTGACGTACTCGTCATCGACACGCGCAATCACTACGAGATCGAAGTCGGCACGTTTCCGGGCGCAGTCGATCCCGGAAACGACAGCTTTCGCGAGTTCCCTGAATTTGCGAAGCAACTGGCGACCCAGTCAACTGACCGTCCGCTGGCGATGTTTTGTACAGGTGGGATTCGCTGCGAGAAGGCTACGGCGCTGATGATGGAGCTCGGTTTCAGCGAGGTATACCACTTGCAGGGTGGTATCCTGAATTACCTGAGCGAGGTTGAAGAGCAGAATAATCGGTGGCGCGGCGAATGCTTCGTCTTTGATACACGTGTCGCTGTCGATCGTGACCTCACCGAAGGGGGCTATGTCCAGTGCCACGCCTGCCGCCGGCCGCTGAGCAGTGCGGACCTCGCGTCGGTTGACTATCGTGAGGGCGTGTCCTGCCCGAAGTGCATCGATGAGAGCGACGAGGATCGCAAGGCACGACTTGAGGAGCGCCGCAAGCAGGTGGCGCTGGCTGCCAAGCGCGGCGAATCGCATATTGGGCCGAAATCGTGAGGAAATACCTTGCGAATCGGTGCCGGAAGGACTAAACAGGTAGCGTATGAATTCGTGCAGACTGTCAGCCCGCTCAAAACCGGCTTCCCGCCGGCTGCTCGCTGTGCTCGCCTTGTTTTCGCTGAATCTTGCCGCAATGCCCTGCACGATGGCA
>DDIP01000260.1 GCA_002338605.1 Proteobacteria bacterium UBA1847
CCCTCAAGCGCGGGCGGCCAAATCACACCGCCGATCATGGGCGCCGCCGCCTTCATTATGGCCGAGTTCCTCGAGGTTCCCTATACGACCGTCGTACTTGCCGCGACGGTTCCGGCGGCAATGCACTACATCGGGGTGCTGTGCATCGTGCATTTTCACGCCAAACGGCTTGGTCTCCAAGGCGTCCCGAAGGACGAAATTCCAAACATCCTGCACGTACTGAAGAAGGGGTGGCCAACTGCGATTCCCCTACTCGTACTGGTCTACGTGTTGTTCAGTGGATATTCGCCGCACATGGCCGCATTCCTAGGAATTTCGACCGCGCTGATCGTCGGGTTCTTGAATCCGATGCATCGGGTCTCAGTTCGGGATATTGCCGATGCTGCCGTTCTTGCCACGAAGTACACCCTTTCTGTAGGCGCCGTTGTTGCAGCCATCGGAATCGTAGTCGGTGTAGTCAATTCGACTGGTCTTGGTTTTCGGCTCGGGTTCATGGTGGCTGAGGGCGCACAGTCAATTGCGGAGAGCCTAACTGCAACTCTCAATGTTATCCCGCTCGTCGAGTTTTCGACCGAGAGTATTGCATTGTTCTTCTCGCTGGTCCTTATCGCGGTTACTTGCATTCTTATGGGAGCCGGACTTCCGACAACGGCTCTGTACATCATGTTGGCTACAGTGGCGCAACCAACCCTCGCAAATCTCGGCGTTCCTCCAATCGCATCACACCTCTTCGTGCTATACTATGGCGTGATTGCGGAGATCACACCGCCCGTCTGTGCCTCGGCCTATGCCGCCGCTGGGATTGCCGGTGCAAACCCATTCAAAACTGGCGTCTCTGCATTCACCCTTGGCATCGCAAAGTTGCTGGTCCCGATGGTCTTCGTGTACTCGCCTGCGATGCTGATCGTTTTGGATGACTATTTCACATGGGGCGAATTCCTTCAGACTGTACTTACCTGCGCGATTGGTATTTTCTTCCTGGCCACCATGGTTACCGGCTACATGCTGACCAATCTGCCGCGTTATGCACGTTGGGTGATGGGTCTTGTTGGCATCCTGTTTCTCACTCCAGGGATCAAAAGCGACTTGGCGGCATTCATTCTAGTGCTTCCGGTAATTGTGCTCCAAGTGGCTGACAAGAAAAGGTCTTTAACGGTGGATACAGAATAGAGACGTGAAAGGCTGTCTGCGCAGCCACTCTGAAGTTGGCTTCGGCTGCGCAGACCATGTTCAGAATCATGCAGGATCGCGACCAGCCTCAGTTGGTTCTGCACCCCTACGACAACTGAGTTTTCTCCGGATCCGAAGCGAGAGCACAATCTACTCGGACCGCAGAAACGTCAAAATTAATTACCTTAGGCAATATGTATGAACACGGCAGATTTAGATCGAGAAAATCCAAGCTTCTTAGGCGACATTGAAGCAATGTTCGATTTTGCAGCTGAATCGCTAAACCTTCCAGACGGTTTGGCTGAGAAAATCCGGATCTGTAATGCAACGTATGTCACTCGATTTGGTGTTCGCTTGCGCGGAAGAATGCATACGTTCACCGGCTGGCGCGCGGTGCACTCAACCCACAACAATCCAGCGAAGGGTGGGATCAGGTACTCCGCCACCGCCGACCAAGGAGAGGTCGAGGCACTTGCGGCACTAATGACCTACAAGTGCGCGCTGATCGGGTTGCCTTTTGGCGGTTCAAAGGGAGCGCTATTGATTGATCCGAGAGAGTGGGAAGAGCACGAGCTCGAAAAGATCACTCGCCGTTTTGCACAAGAACTGATCCGCCACGGTTTCCTGAGTTCAGGTACGAACGTCCCTGCCCCAGACATGGGTACCAATGAGCAGACCATGATGTGGATCGCGGACGAGTACCGCCGACTGAAACCAGAAGACATCAACGGCATGGCCTGTGTGACCGGAAAACCGCTTGGTGGCAACGGTATCGAGGGGCGAACTGAGGCCACTGGGCGCGGCGTGCAATACGCTGTTCAATCGTTTTTTGATACTCGGGAAGATGCACAGAAGGCGGGGTTCGAAAGCGGCGACCTGCGCAATCAGTCGGTAGTCGTCCAGGGTCTTGGCAATGTCGGGTACCATGCAGCGAAATTCCTCAGCGAAGACGATGGGTGCCGCATCACTGCGGTCATCGAACGCGACGGAGTTGTACGCCGGCCTGAGGGGCTCGACATAGATGCACTCCGGAAACACATCAACGAAACAGGTGGGGTTCAGACTTTTGCCGGCGGACGCTTTGACCCTGATGGTGCAAGAGCTCTCGAAGATGAGTGTGACATTCTGATTCCGGCAGCCATGGAACAGGCAATCCACATGGGTAACGCAGATGCCATCAAGGCACGTCTTATCGTTGAGGCGGCAAACGGCCCAACAACGTATGAGGCCGATAAGAAGCTTCGCGAACGCGGCGTGATCATTATTCCCGATCTATACGCGAACGCAGGTGGCGTCGTCGTCAGCTACTTCGAGTGGGTGAAAAACCTAACTCACATACCGTTTGGCCTCATGGAGCGGCGCTATGACGAGAAAGGCCATCGCACGCTTGCCAGGTCGCTTGAGTTGATGACAGGCAGAGATTTCCCGAAGGAGTCGGAAGCTGTGTTTTTCAAGGGTCGGCGTGAGATCGACCTCGTGCGATCTGGCCTCGATGATATGATGAGATCGACCTACGCAGAGTTATCTCGGCGGTGGAATGACCCGGCTGATCCTTCAAAGGACCTAAGAACGGCTGCGTTTGCCATTGCGATCAATCGGATTGCCGATGCTTACAGGGCCATCGGGATCTGATGAAGGAGTTGCTACTCCCCTGCTCCTTCAAATGGGCGGCGTCCCTTTGGGCGCCGCCCAAACCCAAACGGCTCTAGCCTGTCGGATGCCTTTGGTAGTTGCGTCAAAAAGGGTCAGGCATTGCTGCTTGTTTCACAACTACCCGTCACTGACGAACTTCGAATGTATAGTATATCGCGTGGCTAAATACTGCGCACCATGGCCGATTGTCGGCCATGAAACTACGCGATCGAGTGGCCCTCAACATTCAGGATTTGCGCCGCGAGCGCGGGCTGAGCCAAGAAGAGCTCGCCCTGCGCGCCGGCGTGAACCGTGGCTACATGGGCAAACTCGAGAACGCCAAGTATGCGGCTTCGCTCGACATGCTCGAGAGGATCGCGGCCGCACTTGGCGTGGACGCCTCTGCACTGCTGTCTCCGCGATAGCGACCCGGACGAACGCGCCCTCTTTCCTCGATAGTTAATTCCCTTAACAGCAAGTGATTTGTTCCCATGAAGCCTCCTCGCCTAAGAGCACAACCTATAGCCGAAGGGATAGCACGCGTGGACTCTCGAGAGGTGATAACCTGGCGCGATTTCCGATGGAACAATGGCCAGGTCTGGCGAAAATGGTTCGTCGATCCGGATAAATTTGCCCCAGAGGATATCGAAACAAGGCCAATCGAGAAGGTCTCCATATCCCGCAAGCGTCAGTAGCGAAACCACTCCGAGTGGCCCATGGTGCCCTCGTAGTCGCCATACTC
>DDIP01000213.1 GCA_002338605.1 Proteobacteria bacterium UBA1847
TGCGTGAGCGTTCCATTGCGCGGGCCTCAGACGACATTCGGGTACCGGCCGACATGGACTCGGCCGATCGGCTGCTCGCTGGCGGAGCGGATTACAACGACATGTGCGCCGGATGTCACCTCAGCCCAGAGCAGAAAAATAGCGATCTGTCTCTGGGGCTTTATCCCGTGCCACCGAATCTCACACAAGTGGCGCACGAGCAGGGCGATAGCGACGAAGCAACGCAACAAGACCAAAGGCGCTTCTGGATTATCAAACACGGTATCAAGGCGTCAGGGATGCCCGCATGGGGGCCCGGACACGACGACGATCGAATTTGGAACATGGTCGCTTTTCTTAAACGGCTGCCAACACTCTCACCTGAGCAATACCAGATTCTGACTGCACGCGGTGAGGCAAGCGAGGACCACCACTAACAGACCTACACGATGTAGCGCGCACGCGCCAGGAGGATGGTCAGCCCAATGCGACCTGGGAAAACTGTAATCGACGGAGAAAACATGAAAACAAGAATAACGCGGTACACGTCACTGTTGGGATTGCTCTATTCCCTAACATTTCTGCCGATAACGGCCTGGGCTCAGGCGGGCGCCACCGAGGGCAGCTTGCTCGACGAGGTCATCGTCACTGCGTAAAAACGGGAATCCAATCTACAGGACACACCGCTAAGCATCAGCGCGCTGTCAGGCGATACGATGGAAAAAATTGGCATAGATACCATCGAGGATTTTCAGTTTTTTGTGCCGGGCATCACGGTGACCAACGACTCCATGGCAATCGTCAATATTCGCGGAATCGGGACATCGGCGTTCGGCGTCGCAACCGACCCCAGTACCACGGTTCATATCGACGGCATATACCAACCGAGGCCTACCACGGGCTACATGGACATGTTCGACGTTGAGCGTGTGGAGCTCTTGCGCGGTCCGCAAGGCGTGTTGTTTGGCCGCAACTCGACCGGGGGCACACTTAACATCGTCTCGAAGATGCCGACAGAAGAATTTGAGGGCGCGCTCCGCGTCACCGTCGGTAATCTCGACAAACTCGCGGTCGATGGCACGATATCGGGACCGCTGAGCGAAAAAGTCCGGGGGCGGTTCACGCTCCGGCAAAATCAGCGTGATGGCAGATATACGGACGTCGTGACCGGTGCCACCTACCAGGACCAGGATACGATGGCGGCGCGCGCAACATTCGTTTTTGACTTGGCTGACGATTTTTCGCTGGAAGTACGTGGCGATATCAACAGCGACGACGAAACAGGGTTCCCGGCCGTTCGCGCAAGCTATGAACAAGACATTGTTGATGCCGGCGCCACTATCCCGACAGGGGAGGACAACGTCGCGTTCGATACGGCTCCGGTCAACAAGACGGACACCTGGGGGCTGTCGGCGATCGCAACCTGGGAGGGCAACGACTACACCTTCAGATCCCTGACGTCGTTTCGAAAGAGTGAGGTCGATCAGGTCATCGATGCGGATGCAACGGACCTGTTTCTGTTTGACATTGGGTTTACGGAGAACTCCCGTTCCTTGACCCAGGAATTGCAGTTGTTCAACAGCAACCCGGATCGTCTGGAGTGGATTGTTGGCATGTTTTTCCTGAATGAAGATGGCGACGGCGGAATTGATCTACTGTTCCCGGACCCAGCGATCGTTATCGAAGAGCGAAACACGACCAACGCTTACGCAGTTTTCGGGCAGGCCACCTATCGCGTTACTGACAGACTGCGCGCCACGGTAGGCGCGCGCTACAGCCTGGAAAGAAAGAACTACAGCTTCTCAACGGCAGTCAATGGCGCCGCAGCCGACGCAGGGGCGCCCTCAGACGATTGGGATTCGCTGACACCCAGGTTTTCGCTGGATTATGACATCGCCGAAAACGTGATGGGCTATTTGTCGGCCACTCAAGGCTTCAAGTCCGGGGGGTTTCAACTCGGCGATGCGGGGTCCTTTGATCCGGAAGAGCTGTGGAGCTACGAAGCCGGCGTGAAATCCACGCTGTTGGACGGTCGCATGCGGGCGAATGTCGGTGTGTTCAGTTATGACTACACGAATTTGCAGGTCGTGAAATTCATTGGCGGCGTAGCGACAACGTCAAACGCCGGCAAAGCCTCAGTGGAAGGCCTGGAAGCGGAGCTCGCCCTCCGCGTGACAGACAATTTCGATATCAATGGCACAGTAGCTGTCATGGATGCGAAGTATGACCTGTTTTTTGAGGGCGGCGAGGACTTCTCGGGCAACCGTCTCGCGAATTCGCCGGATTTGACGTACGCCCTTGGCGCTCAATACACATTGGACCTGAACAACGGCGCCAGCTTGGCACTGCGGGGTGACTACGCGTTTCGTGACGACGTAGATTTCAAGCGCAATAATTTACCGCAATTTCGCTCCGACTCGTATTCCCTCCTGAATGCGCGTGCCACTTACATTACAGGAGACGGGCGATGGGAACTCTCGCTCTTTGGGAGAAACCTGACCGATGATCGCTATGCCACGTACATTACAGTTGGCCGGAACGCCGCCAGCGAAGCGGACATCAACGTGCCGATAACGGTACACGGGGATCCGCGTCAGTATGGCATTCTGGTCGGCCGGAATTTTTGAGAGACGTTTTTTGGCCTGCAGTACGGAGTGTTGGGGCATCGTGTCTGCCCGTCCGGCGAGTCTGATATGCCGAGCAAGAGACGAGCGCAGATGACAGCAAGCGGGTAGCCGAGCTCGACTGAAGCTCTATTCCTCAGGTTGGCAGCTGGTGGACACCTTGGACGTCGGCGTAGGTCCTTAGAAAGTTGAATTAACGGTGGGTGTGCTCTGTTAGCACGGTTCGCTGTTGGTAACGCTTCGAAGGGCGTCATTTAGCAACCGCCGGCGCAGAAGCGAACATCTATTGAACAGTAGGAGACCTGTCTATGAGGCGATTGATCGATTGGCGAATCGGTACGGTATGGGGCGATCGATCCCACGCTCTCAAAGTGTCCGCCAGACGTCTCTCAACATCCTTTAGCCGCTTGATTTGTGCCTGAATGGCAGCCAGCTCGAATTGCAGGCGGTTCGCGTTCTTTGAATGGAAGAGTGTTGCTCGTTCTTGGGCATCGCTACGCCATTTGGGTTTCGATACCCTCATGCGGAAATCTCCTTGATAATCGTTTCTGTGGCCATCCATACCGACCGCGCTCGATTGAGGAGATAATGATAGGAGCTATATGCTGCATACAGGTCAACGCCTGGTACGCCGTAGCCCGCCACTGTTTACGGTCCCTGCTAAGTCGGCGGGTGTCATTCAGCGATTTGGGCACTATCGCGGCGAGGTCAATCCCGGATTGCACTTTAGGGTCCCATTCAGGGTTGGCCGGGTCACTCTGGTCCCCGTTAAACGACAGCTAAAGGAGGAGCTTGGCTTCAGTACGCTGAGGCACTGGGGACATTTGAAAAAGTTGACACCACCGTGGCGGACAAGACCGGCACGCAAACCGAGGGGCGTTCGGTGTTGGTGTTGATTCAGCTGAATCAGCCGCAAGCTGAAAAGAAGCAAAAGATCCTTGCCATAGGGCTGTATAGACAGGTATCGTCGACCTGTGCTACAAGCATTCGGGGAGGGGCGGGGTGTTCAACGCCGAGACAGCGTTCAAAAGCGGGAAGTTTGATCACAAGAAAACCGTGCTGCCACTGGCTTCGCCAATGATATTCTCCGCTGCGCTTTTTCCACATGAAGCAACCTCGCACAACTGTAGGCAATACGATTGAATGTACCAATTGGGGGTAAACATCATGAGCATTAGAAAACTTGCATCGCATTTTGTTGTCGCGAGCTTCGGACTCGCTGCTGCGTTTCCTGTTGTCGCACAGAATCGAGATAGCGGAGATCAGGCGGCGAGCATAGAAGAGGTCGTTGTCACGGGTTCCAGAATCAAGAATTCTGAAATCGACAGCGCCAGCCCGGTAACCATCATAGGGGCGGAGGCAATCTACGACTCGGGCATTTCCAATGTCGAAGATATTCTTCAGGAGTTGACCGCTTCGGCCGGACCGGCCGGAAACTCGACCAACGCCTACTGGACCAGTAACGGCTACGGTACAGCCCAAACTAACCTGAGGGGCATGGGCATCAACCGAACGCTTGTGCTACTGAATGGCCGCAGAATTGTGAATGGCGGTACCGGTGCAAATTCATCGGTGGATCTGAATATGATCCCTGCCGCATTGATCGAGCGCATTGAGGTCCTCAAAGACGGTGCATCCGCAGTTTATGGCGCAGATGCTGTCGCTGGTGTCGTCAATATTATTACCAAGACAAACTTCAGTGGCGCCAAGCTGGATGTCAAATATGGCGCTACTACCGAGTCGGACGGTGAAAACTCCGAAGTCAATTTCACCTTCGGCGGAGACTACGACAAAGGCAATATTGTCGTCAACCTAAGCTACGTCGACACGGGATTGGTGCTGCAATCGGATCGACACGCATGCCCCCTGACCGAAGGGCCGAACGGATTGGAGTGTTTCGGAAGCTCAACGACAATTGGTGGGCGTGCACACTATCTTGACGGAACAGAAATCCAGTTCAATCAAATAGAGGGCGGCGATGGGGATTTCTTTGAGCCGTACAACAGCGCCTTACACGGCTTCAACTACTTCCCATTTCTCAATGCCGTTAGTCCGATGCAGAGAATAAACGTTTCAACATTCGGTACGTATGAGATGTCTGACTCCGTCAATGTGTTTGCGGAAGTTCTATATGCCAATCGGCAGGGTGAGCAGATCGTTACGCCGCGTCGCATTGCAACAACTGCAGTTTCGGCGGCATTTCCTTACAATCCAACAGGGCAAGACCTTTTCATCAAAAACAGGCGCATGGTCGAAATGGGTGCGCCCTATTTCTTTCAAGAAACAGATACGATTCGAGTCGTAACGGGTCTCGAAGGATCGTTGAAGAATGATTGGAGCTGGGATGCTAGCGTCAATTATGGCCGCAATACCGGGCGCGACGGCTGGACGTTTGATATCGACAATGATCGAGTGTCGCAAACGCTCGACGAAAACATCTGCAGCACCGCACCAGGCGCGGCAATTCCATGTGGTGACTATTTCGGCGTCGGCGAGCTGACACCAGAACTGCTGGAGTTTATCAAGTATCGACGCGAAGGAACCGGAGGCAATCGTATGGTATCCCTCTCTGCGAACCTCTACGGCAACGCTATAACGCTGCCGGCCGGCGACGTCGGGTTCGCCCTCGGCATCGAGGACCGGAGCGAAAAAGGTTGGCGCGACCCCGATTCGACCGTACTAAAGAACGGCGGCGAGTCAGCGATCAGTGGTCGGTCGGATGTTACGGAACTTTACGGAGAGCTGTCCATACCTTTGCTGGCTGATGCGCCAATGGCTCAAAATCTGAGCCTTACGATGGCCGCACGCTGGTCGGACTACAGCGCCTTCGGCTCCAATACGACGTACAAGCTCGGTGCCGTTTGGCAAGTCAATGAACAGCTCATGGTCAGGACTGTGAGGTCAACTGCATTCCGCGTACCTACCATCAACGAACAAGAGGGCAGCACTAATCAGGAAAATCTGATCACAGTTGATCCTTGCGAGGGGGCAACTGGGGCGATAGCTACCAACTGCCAGGCCGATGGCGTGCCACCGGGTTTCATCCAGAACGGCAATACAATATTGACCGGTGTTGGCGGAAATCCGAATGTGAAGCCTGAGGACGCGGATACCGTCACCGTCGGAATCGTTTTCGAACCCGAATTTCTCGAAGGATTTACGGCGACAATCGACTACTTCGATATCAAGATTGACAACGCTATTAACGCAGTCGACGGTAGTGATCAACTGCGTTTGTGCTACACAGATCCAACCGTATATGCCGAGTTCTGTAACTCATTTACCCGCGACCCAATCACCAACCAGGTCACGTTCCTTAACAAGCGTCCTGTAAATGCGGCGAAGGAAGAGGTCAGTGGTATCGACTATGCTTTCACCTATAACACAGAGATCGGAGGACTCGATACCTCGTTTGGGCTCCGGGCAACTAATCTGTTAAAGCATGAGAATCAGGCCAACCCGGCGGCAGAAGTCGAAGTTCTACGTGGCAAGATTACTGCCGATCGCGGCAGCTTCGCTAAATGGCGCACGAACATGAGCGCAAAAGTCTACACAGAAAAATGGTCAGCAGGATGGTCGGTTCGCATGATCGGCGAGGCAGACGATGAGAATGGTGGCGGTCCGATTGGTAGCTCGGTCGACAATATCTTCTACCACGATCTGAACTTCAATTACTTTGTGAGCGACAGTCTGAAGCTGTCACTTGGCGTCGACAACGCATTTGACGAAAAGGCTCCATATATCACTTCATGGAACGATGCCAACACCGATGTATTTACCTACGACCTGCTAGGGCAGCGTTGGTACATGCGGGCCAGTTATGAATTTTAGATTGGTCTAAAGAGTCACAAATTGTACTGGCCAGCGGATAGTCGCTGGCCAGTATTTTGCAAGCATGACATCCTTTGATGGATCCTTTCAGAGGATCACTGCAAGTAATCCGTCACCGAGCCACGTACCCATGAAAGCAATAAGGCTATCTCGCAAAGTCCACAAATGGTTCGCATTGGTTCTCGGCATCCAGTTGTTCCTTTGGGCACTGAGTGGCTTCTACATGGTCGCGGTGGATATCGACATCATCCATGGCGATATGTTGGTCAAAAATATGGACACCAATGTGGGCTCATATGCGCAAGTAGGCATACCGCTGGAACGAATCGCCGGTGAGTTTCCAGATTCCAGCAGCGTCACACTTACCGCAGTCGTTGACCGCCCCGCATATCTCGTCGAGGGCCCAACCCCGAGACTTCTGGACGCAAACTCCGGCGAATTGCTGTCGCCTATCAATAAGAATACAGCTACTCAAATCGCGACCTACCACTACGCGGGCGATGGTGAAGTGAGTCGCGTTCAGCTAATCGAGAGCGATCCTCCAACTGAGCTCCAATCACGCGCTCTACCCCTTTGGCGGGTCGATTTCGACGACGTTTGGAATAGCAGCTTTTACGTTGATCCGAATTCCGGCCAATTTACAACCAGACGACATTCGTTGTGGCGCGTTTTTGACTTCCTGTGGATGTTGCATGTGATGGACTATGACACTCGCAGCGATATCAATAACAACGTACTGCGAATCTTTTCCGTATTTGGAACGCTTCTCGGACTAAGTGGTGTCTGGCTGTTGTTCTACAGTTTCAATCGTCGAAAAGTTGACGGTATAGCGAAATGATCTTCATTCGCAAACTACACAAGTGGCTGACCCTTTTGATCGGAGCGCAGCTTATCGTCTGGCTAGTAACTGGCACAATCATCAGTTTCATTGATCAAGTCGAAGTCAGTGGCAATGAAACCCGCCGGTCGGTGACCGATCAAGAATCGACTGATTTAGCAAAGGTTCTCTATCCATCGCACCAACTTTCGATCACCCCCGACCAAATAGACTCGATCGCGCTGACAAAAATTCTTCAGCGCCCTGTGTATCTGATCGGGCAGGGCAGCGAGACAATGCTGTTTGATGCCACAACAGGCAGCGAGCTTCGCATAGATAAGCACCTGGTCGAGGCTATCGCTCGAAAAAGTTATAGAGGCGACGGCGAGATAACTGATAGCGAACTGATGGAGCTCGGATCGGACGAAGTTCGCGATTTCGCCGGCCCGATCTGGCGGATTAATATTGAAGACGACTTGGCCACACGAGTGTATGTGTCGCCTGAAGACGGACGGGTACTGGCGCACCGAAATAGCCGGTGGAAAGTAGTCGATTTTCTTCTTATGTTGCACTTCATGGACTATGCCCGAGAGGATAGTTTCAACAATTGGCAGATCATCATCGTCGGTTTCGGCACACTCTGGATTGCCATCTCCGGTGTCTTGCTGGTGCTATTCAGTTTTGGTCGAAGCGATTTCCTATGGCTACCAGGGTTCAGGTCCGGCGGCGCGAGAGTAAGCAGCAAAGTCGGTTCCGAAAATAACGAAGCACAAAGCTACAACCTGGACAGCGCGTTGTCGTACTACTCAAGCTTGTCTCAACATGGCGTCAGATTGTCTTCAAACTGTGACGGGTCCGGTAGCTGTGGCCTATGCAAAGTCCAATACACCAGTGATCCACCGCCCGATACCGCCGTCGATCGCGAATGGATCAACACGTCGGATCTTGCCGACGGCTTTCGTCTGGGCTGCCAGCACAAGCCATGCTCAAACGATGTCATCGTTATTCCGGATATGGCATTCCAGCAGTCGCTTCAGTCTGCAGTTGTAGTCTCGTCACAGTGGCTAACGCCGCTGCTGAAGGAAATCAGTATCCGGGCAGATGCCCCTGTCCAGTTCCGACCAGGCGATCACCTGGAGTTTCAAATCCCGGCATTCGATATCGATGTCGATCAACTTGCTGTCCCAAGTTCATATGTCAATGTGTGGAGAGGGCTGGGGCTATCAAAAAGGTTGGTGCACGCAGGTACGAATACGGTGGCAAGAACCTATTCAATTGCGGTAGCGCCAAACGGTGAGGCGTCCAGTGATCTTAAATTTACCGTTCGCTTCGCTCCGCCTCCCGATGGCCTTGAGGTCCAGCCCGGGATCGGTTCCACTTACATGTGTAGCCTACAAGCTGGTGATTCGGTGACGTTCCGTGGGCCCGGCGGCGACTTCTTGCTGCATGAAAGTGATCGCGAGAAGATCCTCATTGGTGGTGGTGCGGGAATGGCGCCACTAAAGTCGATGGCCGTGCATCTCTTGAGCAACCTGCAATGGGAAGGAAAACTCCGATTCTGGTACGGCGCGCGTAATCAGCAAGAAATTCTCTATCGCGATAGTTTTGAAAAGTTTGCCGCTGACCACCAAAACTTCGAGTGGCAGGTCGCGCTTTCTGATGCCAATGACGATAACAGTTGGACAGGCAAGCGTGGATTCATACACGAATCGATTTTCGAGAATTTGTTAAAGCATCATGAATCGCTCGGCGATTGTGAATTTTACATTTGCGGGCCACCGATGATGCTCGCGGCCACGCGGGAGATGCTGAGCAAGCTGGGTGTCGCGGAGTCGTTGATACGATTTGATGACTTTGGGAATTAGTGCCAGCCCCTCGAGCCGGAATGGTACGCGCGAAGCTGAACACGATTGACGATGTTAGAATGGATTTCCAGATTAGATAGCTTCTATCTTGCTGCGCGGAGGTGCCGCGAATCCGACCAGGAGTCAGAATGAAGAACGCGACAGTCGCGACAGACCCTATCCAAGCCAGGTATCGCCAGGTCAAGGACCATATCGTCAAGTTGATTAACACCGGCGAATTGAAGCCCAAAGATCGCGTACCCTCAGAACATGCACTGGTAAAAGCGTTTGGAATCGCGAGAATGACCGCCCATCGCGCCCTCAAGGAGCTTTCAGATGAAGGGTACGTAACTCGATTAGCTGGAGTCGGTACTTTCGTCGCGGAGGCTCGACCGCACTCGGATGTTCTCAAGGTTAGAAATATCGCCGATGAAATACATGCGCGCGGGCATGTGCACAGCGCGCACGTATTGACGCTGCAAGAGGTTGAGGCAGAGCAATGGCTTATCGATCGAATGCAGATGCGTCCTGGCTCAAGTCTCTTTCACTCGCTGATTCTACATTTGGAGAGCGGAAGTCCGATTCAGCTGGAGGACCGATACGTCTGCCCGACCTTGGCGCCGAACTATTTGGATCAGGATTTCACTAAGATCACGCCGAATGTTTATCTTACACAAGTCGCTCCTCTACATTCGGCGGAACATGTCGTTCGCGCGACGATGCCGTCGCCACGGATACGCAAGTATTTGAAGATGCCTGTGAACAAACCTTGCCTCGTGATTCGGCGCAGAACGTGGACACAAGGTCGTCCTGTAAGCCATGCGGAGCTTTTCCATCCAGGCGACGCCTACGAGCTGACTGGGACGATGGTGAAATAGCTAAGGCAATAAGGTAACCCGCCTGGCTACCCACCGGCACTAATTCAATCTTGACCGAGCGATAAAGGGAGTATAATTTCGCAGCTTATGGCCATCCTGCAAAAGACTGTTTCCATTCTGCTCATTACTACTTTCGTATCGGGCAACGCACTGTGCCTGTGCGAGGCCAGTGCAGCAGTCGAGTCATCCGCCGCAGAGCGACACGCCCATCACGCGATTCAAGCCGGGACCGATAGTACGCAGGCTTGTCCGCATGTTGATTGCAATGGAAATTGCGGCACATTATCGAGCGTTACGGCCAACGATCCGGCAGTAGCGGCC
>DDIP01000374.1 GCA_002338605.1 Proteobacteria bacterium UBA1847
TAGGCGACCGACGGGCCGAACGGCCGTACCCCCGTTGGCCCGACCCTGCCGTAACGATCATTTTCACTGTGCAATGTTCATCCGACACAGTGCTTGCCGCGACAGCGTGCGCGACGCCGTCGGATAGCTGCTCTTCGTCTGGCATGCTGATTGCCAGGGCTTTGCAGCCTTTTGCCAGGCGAGCGCAGTGCAGCGCCCACAAACGCGGCGAGCCGTCGCGAATCGCAATGGTTTCGAACAGGCCGTCACCGTACTGCAATCCGCGATCCGCAACAGGGAGATACCGGACCGGCGTCTGGCTTGAAAACCATTCAGCCATTCTGCAACGCCCGCAGCATTCCCTCGGCTTTGGCACGGGCTTCGCTCAGCTCTGCTTCGGGATCTGAGTCAGCGACGATGCCGGCACCTGCGCGGAACGTCAGGTCGTTGCCGTGTTTAACGATTGTGCGAATAAGAATATTGAGATCCATGCTGCCATCTCGATTGAGGTAGCCGAAGGATCCCGTATACGCCCCGCGCGGTGCAAGCTCCAGCTCGCTAATGATCTCCATGCAGCGAACTTTCGGGCAGCCTGTAATTGTGCCACCGGGAAATACGGCGGCTATCGCGTCGCCGGGTGTCACGTTGGCACGCAGTCGGCCACGTACGTTCGAAACGATGTGATGTACATGCGCGTAGCTTTCGAGCACCATCATCTCATTGACCTCGACGCTCCCCGCTATTGAGATGCGACCCAGATCGTTGCGTTCTAGATCAATCAACATCACATGTTCGGCGCGTTCCTTGGGGTGGGCAAACAATTCGCTTCTCAGCGCATCGTCTGCCTTGGCACTGGCGCCGCGAGGCCGGGTTCCCGCAATCGGTCGGGTCGATACTTCTCCGTCGCCAACCTTCAGCAGTCGCTCCGGGGAGGACGAGATGATCGAAGTACCCCGCCAACGTGCAATTCCGGCGAAAGGCCCGGGGTTGGCTGCGCAAAGCGATGCGTAAATCCGCTCGGCTGTTACCTCGCCTGCCACGGATACGGACCATTGTCGCGACAGGTTTGCCTGGTAAATATCGCCAGCCTCGATATATTGTTTCGCACGTGAGACGGCGGCAAGAAACTGTTCCGGTTCGTCTTCAGAAACATCGAAAGCCGGCACCGCAACGGGCAGCCGCTTTTGACCAATAATTGCAAGATCGTCGCGTACCTGCCGTTCGAATGACTGATCATTGGATTCACTAACGCGGTGGATAGTGCCTGCCAGATGATCGAGAATAATCGCAGCCCGGCATCGAACCGCGAAAGCGGTTGGTAACAGCGGATCTTTATGGCACCGCAGGCCTGGTTCTATTTCCGCAGCGAGTTCATAACCGAGGTACAGGAACCAACCCCCGTGAAACGGTAACTCACCTTGTTGCGGTGCAGTTCGTTCACGCCGCCACAGCTCGTCCAGTGCCGGCAGAAAACGTGATTGCGACCCGATGGCTGATCCGCTCAATTGACCATCAGAACTCAGTGTGAGCGTATCGCCGGGCTCCGCGAAAAGAATATCGAATCGCCCCAGCGCACCACCTTGCGCAGTACTCTGTAGCAGAAACGGGTAGCGATCCGGAAACGACTGATTGAGCAGGCGAAGCTCATCAGATTGCGACACGCCGCAAGGACGCCTAGTCAAATGCGCGAAGTACCAGGCTTCCGTTGGTGCCGCCAAACCCGAAGGAATTCGAAATCACCGTTCGAACTTTTGTCTCGCGTGCGACATTTGGGGTGTAGTCCAGGTCGCATTCGGGATCCTGATTTTGCAGGTTGATTGTCGGGGGAACGACCTGATCGCGAATCGCGAGCGTACAAAAAATCGTTTCAACAACGCCGGCTGCGCCCAACAGGTGTCCGGTCGTCGACTTGGTCGAACTTACCATCAAATTCTCCGCGTGGTTGCCGAAGGCCCGTTTGATCCCGTTCGTCTCTCCGATATCGCCGGCCTTTGTCGACGTGCCGTGTGCGTTGAGGTAATCGATGTCGGACGGGTCAATACCGGCGTCCTTAATCGCCGCCGCCATGCACTTGCGCGCGCCCTCGCCGTCGGCGGGCGGTAACGTAATGTGATAAGCGTCGCCGCTCATTCCAAACCCTACTACCTCGGCATAAATACGTGCGCCTCGGGCTTTCGCGTGTTCAAGCTCTTCAAGAACAACCGTTCCCGCGCCGTTACTGAGCACGAATCCGTCGCGGTCGATATCGTAAGGGCGACTCGCGCCCGCCGGATCATCGTTGCGCGTTGTCATCGCGCGTGCTGAACAGAATCCACCCATAGCCAGCGGGGTGGTCGCGTGTTCCGCGCCACCTGCGAGCATGACATCGGCATCACCGTGCTCGATGCTTCTTGCGGCCAGCCCGATACAATGAGTGGACGTTGCGCAAGCGGTGACGATCGAGATATTCGGCCCGGTGATATGACGCATGATGCTCGTCTGACCGGAGATCATGTTGATGATGCTGCCGGGGATAAAAAATGGTGAGACTTTGCGGGGCCCCCCTTCGAGCATCTTGTTGTGATTGTCTTCGATGGTCTTGATGCCGCCGATACCTGCGCCCATGGCGACGCCAATGGTATGTCCGTTTTCTTCGGTGATTTCGAGCCCGGCGTCCGCAATGGCATCCATTGTTGCACCGACCCCGTAGTAGATGAAGGGGTCGTTTTTTCGCTGTTCTTTCGGCGAAAGGTAGTCATCGGCATTGAAGCCCTTGACCAGGCCCGCAATTCGCGTCGGGTACATGCTGGTATCGAATTCGTCGATCAGCACAGTTCCCGAGACGCCTTCGCAGACATTGGACCAGGCGTCTTCGAGCCGGCTACCAACGGGCGATACAATTCCCATGCCGGTTATAACAACGCGTCGTTTGCTCAAAATAATGTCGTCAGGATGCGGCAGGATTGCCGATTGAACGGGAAGGAACTGGCGCGGCGGCAGGCACCGCGCCCATGTTACTAGTCAGCGCTCTGGCGAGCGGTGACAAAATCGATAGCTTGTTGCACGGTCGTGATTTTCTCGGCATCTTCGTCAGGAATCTCGGTTTCGAATTCCTCTTCCAGTGCCATTACCAGCTCAACGGTGTCGAGTGAATCAGCGCCCAGGTCGTCGACAAAAGAAGCATCGTTTGTTACCTCGTCTTCTTTAACTCCGAGTTGCTCGGCAACGATGCCTTTTACTTGTTCTTCGATACTGCTCATAGTCTTTATTACTCCCAATAAGACTCAAATTGTCTTTCTGACGAGCCCTGACGGGCGCTCAAAACGCTTAATATTCGTGCCCATTTTATTCTTAAGTCCTTGATATTCCAAGGAGGAAGCCGGGCGTGGGTGGCTATTGTATGTGAATCATCCCACGCAATCTATACCCGATCAGTCCATCACCATGCCACCGTTGACGTGCAAGGTCTCGCCGGTTATGTATGCGCCGGCTGCGGAGGCGAGGTACAGGACTGCGCTGGCAATATCATCCCCGTCGCCGAGTCGTCCGAGGGGCACCTGGGCCAGCATCGACGCTCGCTGTTCCTCGGCCAGCACCTGGGTCATGTCGGTATCGATAAAACCCGGAGCAACGACGTTCACGGTGATATTTCGGGACCCGATTTCCCGGGCCAGTGACTTGGAAAAACCGATCATGCCAGCCTTCGATGCGGCGTAGTTGGATTGGCCAGCGTTGCCCATGACGGCAACTACGGACGCGATGTTGATGATGCGGCCCTTCTTCGCTTTCATCATGCCACGCAGGCACGCCTTGCTGACCCGGTAAAGGCCGGTCAGATTGGTGGCGATAACATCGTTCCACTCGTCCTCTTTCATACGCATTAGCAAATTGTCTTTGGTAATGCCGGCGTTGTTGACGAGGATGCTCGGGCTGCCTTCCCGGTCCTGAATGTCCTTTATTGCAGCCTGCACTGATTCGTCATCGGCGATATCCAGGACGATGCCCCGACCTTTCCCACCCAGGGCGGATGAAATGCCGTCCGCGCCACCCTGGCTGGTTGCTGTGCCAATAACGCCTGCCCCGGCCGCAGCCAGTGCTGCGGCGATCGCCTTGCCAATACCCCGGGATGCGCCGGTAACCAGCGCAATCTCTCCCGACAGTGCGCCGGAACTGAAAACATGACTCATATGTCTATCCTTGCTGAATTTCAGGCCTGCAACGCTTTGTTCAGGCTGTCAACGGAATCGATGACGTTCACCGAAACATTCTTGTCGATGCGTCGGCACAGACCGGCGAGCACCTTACCTGGTCCACATTCGATGATCGACGTCGTTCCGGCCTCGATCATCGAGCGCACCGCTCTGACCCACTGTACCGGGCCGTACACCTGCCTTGACAGCCGCTCCCGGATATCATCGGCATCGCCGTAAGCCATCCCGTCCGTTGCCGCAACGACGGTCAGCCGCGGATTGCGA
Organism: Proteobacteria bacterium UBA1847; assembly: GCA_002338605.1. Taxonomy (GTDB): domain Bacteria; phylum Pseudomonadota; class Gammaproteobacteria; order Steroidobacterales; family Woeseiaceae; genus UBA1847. The sequence continues at coordinate 4,434 of DDIP01000374.1, forward strand.
AACTCGGCCGCAGCCAGCGCCTCCTTCAGCGCTTCACCGGCGCCAATCATCAACGACGAGTGAGACGGGACGCTCACGGGCAAACGAAGTGCGCGCCGTGCACCGGCGGCCTCAAGCATTTCTATAGCACGATCGAGTGCATTGATATGCCCTGCGATCACGACCTGGCCGGGCGTATTGAAATTGACGGGCTCGGCGACCCCAATCAGTGAGGCTTCGTCACAAGCCTTGATGACCGTATCGTCGTCAAGCCCAATCACCGCGGCCATACCGCCCACACCTGACGGCACCGCATCCTGCATCAGTTGTGAGCGACGAATAACCACTTTCAGGGCATCCTGAAAACTGACCGCATCTGCGGCGACCAGCGCCGAGTACTCTCCCAGGCTGTGCCCTGCCAGTTGTGCGGGCTCGGCGCCACCTGCAGCGCGCCAAACCCGGTAAGCGGCCGTACCGGCACACAGCATC
>DDIP01000246.1:0-3264 GCA_002338605.1 Proteobacteria bacterium UBA1847
ATTCCTTTTACAGCGCCAGCCGCTCCTTTCGGCATTAGGTCGACGGCGATCAGACCAGCGAGAAATACGACCAAACCACCAACTGCGAACCCAAAGGCGGCAAGCGCGATTGCATCAACCCACAGGTATCCGGGCGGCGAATAGTAGAATAGGCAAAGAGAAAATATTAGCAACAGACCATACAGAAGTGTCGGCACATTACGACGCGAACCGAAAAATTTATCCGATATCACTCCAGATAAGATGGCACCAGCGAGACCGAAGATCGGATATGCTGCCATTGCCGATGCGGCGTCGACCAGTTCATAGCCCTTGCCTTCCTGCAAGTAAAAGATCGCCCAACTATTGACAGCATACCTGCCCATATACATGCAGGCACTGCTGAGACCCAGAATCCAGACAATCGGCGATTTTAAGACCTGAAGTTGCAACTCACGCACACTTTGCTTACTCGCAAGACCTGCTGAATAGTCTTTCTTGAATTCGGCGACCTGAGGCAACCCGTAAGTCTGTGGACGATCAGATAAGTTCAGGTACATGATAATGGCAACGATCACACAGGCGAAGCCGGGGCCCCAAAACCCCCATCGCCAACCGAACGCGTTCACCAGCAATGCTGTACCCACAAAGGTGAGCCCTTCACCAAGATTATGCGCCCCGGCCCAGATCCCATATCGCGTACCCCGCTCGCGATTACTGAACCACTGACACAGGGATACGACGCTTGGCGCAGATCCAATTGACTGAAACCAACCGTTGAATGCCCAGAGCATTGCAAACAGGTAAAAGTTACTCGTCAGGCCAAAAGCCAGGTTCGCAAGAGCTGACAACAATAGTGCAACTGACATGAAGCGTCGAATATTCGCCCGGTCAGCAAGAAATCCGTTAAAAAACTTGCCGAAAGCATATACGAACAGAAGCAATGAGCCGATTATTCCCATTTGCTCAACGCTCATGACGCCCGCATCCAACATCGGCTTTTTCGCGACCGACAGACTCAATCGGCACGTGTAAAAGAAGCCATAGCCCAGTGTCAGCCAAAGGAACAGACGCGAGCGCCGCGACTTGTATATTTTCTCGATTAATCGCTGGTCCTGGAGGGGTGGAGCGTCAGGCCCGGTAGCAAACCAGCGAAGGATACTCTTCATTGTGAATCGACTACTGCCTGGAACTTAGTTCGCGAAGAGACGGCATTCTGAGCCTCGCCACTTGCGTTTTTTGTTTATTGATACCCCAGAGCTGCAACTCATTTGTCGAGCGATCCCATGCAATTCCCTGCCCTTCCATTACAGGAACCTTCACGATAGCTACTTGATGAAGAATTGAACCTGCGTCTGGAAGGTCCACTACGTGTATCTCGCCATGGTCGTGGCCCGTAAGATACAAATAGCCATCCGGACCCCACGACCCCCCCGAATTACTCATCGGCCTGACTCGGTTCAGAATATTCATGGGCAGAGTCCACGATTCAACCACGCGAAAGTTATCATCCATTTTTACAACTTGAGTGGCGTTAGTCATACCATAGGGTTGCGTTTGATCCGACTGCACCTTGTCATAATTGGCAAACGTACCCCACCAAAACCCATCGTGCCTATCAAGCCAGGTAAACGAGCCGCGCTCAATGCCGAAACTGTGGGTAGCGACATGCTGCAACGTTACTGCATCCCATATCTCCACCGAGCTGGTCATCGGAAAATCTGGATAATTTGAATGCGCGGCATACAGCTTTCCATTCCATTCCATCAGGCTATCCATATGCTTTAGCAGGTTTTCTTCAGACTCGCTCGGCCACTCGGCAACGGTTTCTCCTGTCATCTTGTCATGTTTGCTTATGGTGCGCTTATCAACCACATAGAAGTAATCGCGATCTACGGCCACGCCCTGTCTCGCAGATGGGACATCAAAAGCCCGTATCAGCTCCGCCCGGTACTCTGGAATATCAGCCATACATACGCACGTGAGGCACAGCAGCAGAATGGGAGAAACTCGTTTCACGTTTGCTATCATCGGCAACCTACACTGTCAGAAACTGGCGGTCGCGCCGATAAATATTGTTCGTCCCGAAAATTCATATTCCGTATTCTGACTGACGTCGCCAGCTTGAATCTCTGTCGTCGGCTCATCATTAAGGTTTATTCCTTCAAGAAACAGCTTCATATTATCGCTCACACTATATTGAAAGCGAGCATCTATTCGCTCAAATGCACCTTGATCCAAATCAAACTCTCGAACCGGACCCAGATCAGTCAGAAAATTGTCATTTCGATTAAAGGTTACCGAAAAGTCGTAACGACCTTTCTGGTAAAAACCGGTCAGGCTTACTGAGCTGTCCGCCTGCTCAAACATCGGTAATGTTTCCGTCACTCCATTTCGCTCGATCTCGAATTCTGAATCAAGGAACGTCAATGCACCGGCAAAGCCAAGCCCGTCGAATGGTGCCGGCAGAAACTCGAACACGTCAACAAACGTTAGTTCGACACCCGATACTTTAGATGAATCCGCGTTAATGGTGGTATTGATCTCGAACTGATCATAGGTGACGCCTTGGAACGTGTAGTTATTCAGTCGCTCTGTCGGTGCTCCGATAATTTCGTTACTAATGTCCTTATAGAACAAAGCGATCGAAAGCAATGAGCCCTCGTCGAAATACCACTCCAATGACAGGTCGTAGTTGTTTGATTCGCGCGCTTCCAGGTTTGGATTTCCAATCGACAATGTTCCGACAGTTCCCAATGTCGGACTGTCCTCAACTGAAAGTGATGAGCGTGGCGCCAATGCGTCGAACTCCGGTCGCCCGATAGCCGTGCTGAATCCGGCACGGAATACCATTTCGTGCGGCAACTCAGCAGTAAATATCAGGGAGGGCAATACGTTAGTATAGGATCCACCGGCTGAAATCGGTACCGCCGTCAAATCAGTGCCATCATCCACCATCGTAAACGCCGAACTACTAACATCCGTGTCTTCTACGCGGACACCGCCAATGAGGCTCATGGTACCGAAGTCCACCTTGCCCATGACATAGCCGGCAACAACTCGCTCGTTCAACTTAAAATCATCCTGAAATTGCTCCGAGAACGTCGCATCCTCATTGAATTCGAAGAGTGTCGGGTCATTGCTGTTGGCGGCAAAAAAGCTGCTGAGCCCGGCAAGCTCCAGCCATAGATTGGGTCGATCTGCGATTGGGACCGGATTAGTGAAAGCTCCACCGTTTAAGGAGGGATCGGCTGCGGCGTTCCAGCCAACGCTGCCGCTATCGTA
>DDIP01000246.1:3373-7003 GCA_002338605.1 Proteobacteria bacterium UBA1847
CCGCTATCGTATCGCGTGTTGGAGTCATCTCTATCACGGTCAGTATCGGTCCATTTGACGCCAAACTTGATAGACATATTGTCAACAGAGCCAAAAGATGAGCTAAGGTCACGCTGTAGATTAATCGCTATGATCTTCGTCTCTTCATCACTCTGTTTCTCCTCGAATCGAACCCGTCGAAAATCTTGCAAGGTGGGGTCTTGCGGATCCGCCCCGTTTGACGTGACAGTGACCAAGTGGTTACTTTCAACAACGAAATCGTCTGGCCCAATAGTATTGGCACCAGTGCGAAATTCCCACCGGTCATTTGGTTCACTAACCTTGTTGTCGTTGAATTGCCCAGTATAGTCAACGGTCCATGGTCCGATAATATTTTCTCCCCCGACGGCCACAGAAAAAAGGTCTTTCACCGTTGGCTCGCTGCGCAGGTCAACTTGAACCCGATTCCCGGAAATTGTTCCTGAATTCTCACCGGTAACTGCGATCAATTGGTCGCTCAAGCCGTGATTGTATCGATTTCGAAACTGCAGCTCTTCCCAATTGGCTGAAAAACTGCGGATAAAATATCTCGAAGTGTCGGTTGGACGGAATTCGAGCATTGCGTTTACATTGGTTCGCTCACGACCGACAATCGTGACGTTATTCTTGGCAGCGCCGGCAAGCAGTATCGTTTGTTCATCACCGGCAATGGCAGGATTCGGGTCAAAGGTTACGGGCCGCCATTCGTCCTGGAAAATCCCAAGCAACGGAGTTTTTCGATTCGCGTAGGCCCCACCGACTATCCAACCCCACTTTTCATCCTGTGTTTTGCCCGCAAACGTCGCGTCAGCGGCCCAGGGTGTTTCCTTCGCATTGGCACCGGGTATCGAAATATTGTCTATGCCCTCGTCACCAACACGTGCGGTAATGAGTGCCGTAAAATCTTCTGTGTAGTCAAACGGCTGCTTGGTAGTGAGATTGAGCGTTCCACCAATACCGGTACCGTCCATGTCTGATGTAGGCGTTTTCACCACTTGTACTCCACCTAACATCTCACCGCCGACGAGATCCAGCGGAGCCGCGCGACCACCCTCGTCGGTATCAACTGAACCCAACTGCATACCGTTGATGGTGACATTGTTCAATCTTGGGGAAACGCCACGAATCTGTATGAATCGCCCCTCACCCTTCTCCAGAAGCATCGTTACGCCAGGAATCCGGTTCAGAGTCTCGCCAATATTCTTGTCTGGCAATCGGCCAAGTTCATCAGTGTCGAGCATATCGACAATGCCATCTGCACCGCGTTTTCCCAGCACCGAGTTTCGATAATTCGACGCAGTACCAGTAACGACGATCTCATCGACGTATTTGACCCGGTCTTCTCCAGCGGGCGCTTTGTTTTCATCAGTCTCCAGAGCGTCGCTTTGAGCTGCGGCAACACCGGGCAAGGCGAGAATGGCCGTCAATACAAGCGCCAGACAGTTCGTATGTGTCCTGAACCAAATTGTGACTTTGTCCTGATTTGGATTTTCCATTTTTTGGTCCCCTGGAAACCCGTCTTTTGATTGTTCTGAGTGCCGGATAAGTGTCTTATATACTGAAATATATCAGAGCGCCTGTAGGGGAGCAAGCAATGGATTTATCGGTGATTGTTCTTAGTATTTGATCCGAAGTGCGTCGAAAGCTTCGACGATCTTGATGGCGTTTCTGGCGGTTTCATCAATGCTTCGCCCCGGCTTGTAAAGAGCCGTCCCCAGGCCAAAGCCATGGGCGCCAGCAACCGACCACCGGTGAAACGTTTCGTGGTCAATACCACCTACCACAAACACCTTAATGTCGGTCGGCAGCACCGCTTTAATCGCCTTGAGCCCCTCAGTACCCAACATCGTGGCTGGAAAAAATTTCAGCCCGTCAGCACCGGATGCAATCGCAGTAAAACACTCACTGGCCGTCAACACCCCGGGAATGCTCGACATACCAGCTTCCTTGGTGGCACCAATGACGCGAGTATCAGTATTGGGTGATACGACAAAATCGCCACCGGCACGCTGGACCTCGCGAACTTCAGCCGGGGTGGTGACCGTTCCTGCACCCACCCGTGCACGTTTCCCAACACCGTCGACGATGGCTGCGATGCTGTCATAGGGGGTCGGTGAATTGAGGGGGACCTCAATCCACTCGATGCCCGCATCAAGCAAGACATTTGCAACAGGCAAAGCTTCTGCAGGCGTAATACCACGCAGGATTGCGATAAGGGGACGGCTCACAGGATTATTTCCCTAGGGTGCGCCATGGCACCTCGGCCAGCCGAAGAAATGTGACCCAGTTTTTCTGCGATTGCGCATAGCCCGAGAACGCATACGGCGTCTGCTTCAATAAGCTCGGAGGCATGCCCAAAATATGTAAGCGCACTGCGGTAACGTTTTGCAATTGTCCCGGACGAAAGCAGAGTTATCTTTCCCGCATGCCGCCGTAGTTGCTGGGCCACCGAAATGATTTCTGTGCCGATAAGCAAGCCCGACAGCACATCTTCCACGACATACCGTGGCACACTCTCGGTCAAATACTGCGCTCGTATCGAGAAAAGCCTATGCAGCAAGCTTGTGCCGTCCGATGCCATCGCCAGCCCGTGATGAAATGATTGCTCATGCAATGCATCCGGTAATTTCGACTTTTCCGCGATCAGCCCAGTAAGTACTGACCGTTCTTTTAGCATCGCGAATAACTCTCCTGTCAGATAAGTCGAAAAGGAGCCAATGTTGCCGTTTTGTACCGCGACCCATTTCGAGTGGGTTCCAGGCAGGCAAAACAAGCCTGTCTGCGGTGCGCCTGCAGCAATGGCGCCAATGAGAATTGTTTCCTCGCCACGCATAACGTCAGGCCCGCCGTCGAAACAGGTCGCCTGCAATCCGGGCACAATCTGAATGCGGTTTGGTTCTTCCTGGACAACGAGCGTAGCCGAGGCGAGCTCCGCAGCGCCGACCTCACCGATAACGTATGGCACGTCGCGCCATCCATGTCGGCTACCTATCATGCCGCACATCAGAACAGGAATCGCCGGATGCTCCCTCATCCATTCCTCACATACGTTATGCAGGACAGCACCAAAATTGCCGTCTTCTACAGTCAGTATCCCGGCTGGTCTAACGATGCGATCAAGGAGTTCGCCATCACTGGCAATCAAATAGCTACGGAACGACGTTGTGCCCCAGTCGGTCCCAATGAATGCCGCCGTAACAGACATTGAATTACCACTCCGAGACTGAGCCGTCATCATGACGCCAGACCGGGGCACGCCACCGGTGACCCTTCAATGATTGCTTGATCACGTAATCTTCATTGATCTCTATGCCGAGGCCCGGTCGGTCGGGGATCTTTAACGCACCGTCATTCAAATCAAATCCTGCACCGGGCACAACGTAATCCAGCAAGTCATTGCCCTGATTGTAGTGAATGCCCAGGCTTTGCTCCTGCAGAAACGCGTTGTGACAAACCGCATCCACCTGAAGGCATGCCGCAAGCGCAACTGGACCCAATGGGCAATGCGGTGCCAAAGCGACATCATAGGCTTCAGCCCAACGACCGATTCGAACTGTTTCGGATATTCCGCCGACGTGCAGCGTATCCGGGTTAACGACTCCGGCGGCACGA
>DDIP01000262.1 GCA_002338605.1 Proteobacteria bacterium UBA1847
CCGCCATAAGCTGAGATCAAGTCGTAAGCTCCCCCCGCATCTGACACAGGCTGAAGTTGGTTTTCTGGCAGGATATTACTGCGAGGAGATGAAAATGAAACGAAGCCGATTTACCGAAAGCCAGATCGTATCGATTCTAAAAAGCGATACTTGCGGTATATTGGTCCTCACTCAATCTTACCCGGAGGCAGGAACTCGCCCGTGGAACCCGATCAACTCGTCAGGAAATATATCGACGCATGGAATCGCCAGAACGTCGCCGCCGTGCTCGATCTGATGCACCCGGGCGCCGCATATTACGATGGCTTCTGGATGGAATCCTGTGTTGGCCGCGATCTTGAACAGTACTTTCAGGACTCTATGAAAGAGGAACCGTTCTGGTACGAAAAAGTTGGCGAGACAATTATTACCGATAATGGGGTAGCCTACCGTTACAGCGTACATCAACCCACAGCGTCCGATATCGGCGATCCGATATTTTTCGGTGCCGAACTTTTGTCCATCGAACATGGCAAGATACTCACGGTTACAGATCTCTATTGCAGTCCAAATGTGTCACAACTAAAAGAAATCGCTTTGCTCGCTGCAAATCGCCACGGCCTGACGCGACATGCCAATGCCGGGTTTGGAGCACTCAAAGCAGCACGGATTAAAGCCAACCTGATATCAAGTCTCGTCGATGAAAAAGTCTACCTCGACCCGGAAATCACACTGTCCCAGCTGGCAAGAAAAGTCGGCTGCACATTGGATCAGCTGGCACTCACCGTCAAAAGCCACCTGGGCTTAGATCTGGAGCAATTGCTTGACTCCCGGCGTATTGAACATGCGAAGTCTTTACTGACGACAACAGCAAATGGACCGGAACACCTGGCTCGGGTTGCAGCGGCATCCGGGTTTGCATCCCTTCGAGCGTTCTCGGCAAAGTTCGTCGAGTTCGTTGGTGTTGCGCCGGCAGATTACCGACGGAAAGTATTGCCTCAGTATAATTCGAACGCTGATACCCGCTTGCACTGAATTTGCCTACCAGGTGACCATGGGACCTGGTTCCCCAGGTGGCGACTAGCCAGGTTTGTACTTGTGGTCACGGCTATTTGGCTATCGGAAACAGTTGGTTTCGATTGCTGGCGGATTGCCACCGACTGAACAGCTGCATCTTTTACTTTCTGATTTGGATCGTTGTCGTGCCCTGCGTAAAATTCAGATCCTCCGAGGCCACACAAGACAGGTAAGGACCCTAAGTTGCCAGAATTCAAGCATCGTGTTGCCGTAAAGTCCGACGTACCGGCGATTGTCGAGTTGATGCGGCTCTCGATTCTCGAGAACATGAAGCACTTTCTTTCGCCGGAGGAAATCGAAGCCGCACAGGAGTCAATGGGCGTCGATGCGACCCTAATCGAAGATGGCACATACTTCGTGATTGAAGTCGAGCATGATGGCAAGACGATTCTTGTCGGTTGCGGCGGTTGGGGAAAGCGGCGCACGCTTTATGGTGGAAATCACACAGCCGGTCGTGACGACTCGTTCAGCGATCCGTCAAGCGAGGCGGCTCGAATTCGCGCGATGTACACGCATCCGTTGTGGGTTCGTCGCGGCATCGGTTCGCTGTTGCTGAATCTTGGCGAGACTGCCGCACGCGAAGCCGGCTTCAAAACTATCGAACTCGGTTCGACCGTGCCCGGGGAGCCCCTCTATGCTGCCCGTGGATACCAGGAGATCAGTCGCGAGACTCAGATTGCGGCCAATGGTGCAGACAACGTTATTATCAAGATGGTGAAGGTACTTCGATAGCAGCAAATTACTCCCGGGTGGTTGCTAGACTAAATGGCGAGACTCCATGCGCGAATTCGCGATGGCTTCAAAGAATGCCAGGAACGGTCGACCGTCCCGGCCGCATGCTTTACACGCACGATTTGCCATGCGGGTAACATCGCGGACGCGCTGAGAATTGCCAATACCTTATCGAATACGGGAAAATAAAGTCGCTCCGCTGGCCCTGTTGCATGCAGACATGAAGACGCGGATAGCGGACTACAAGGAACAATAAATGGAACAATTCACGATACAGGTGAAAGGGTCGTCATCCGAGCCTTATGAAATAACGTTTATTAAGGATAATGACAACCTGACGGCATTGTGTACTTGCCCAGCGGGAAGTTTTGGCAATCTCTGCAAGCATCGAGTTGCGATTCTCGACGGCAAAAGTGCCGCGGTGCTCGAAGAGGACAAGAACAAGGTCTCTCGTGCTGTTGAGTGGCTCGCTGGCAGCGACGTTGAGAGGGCACTACTCGCGCTGCGCAAGCTTGAGGCGATGCCGGATGCAACCACGGATGCGCTAGCGGCAGCCAAACGAAAGCTTGCGCGGGCAATGAATACCTGACTGAAATACAACGCAGTCGACGGTTTTGCGCTGCCGATCTTGCAGTCGCAGGAAGTGGCCCGTAAGCTGGCTATCACTTTGCAACAAGCACAGGCGTTACACCCAATGATGTCAAAGTTGCCCATTTTCTCCATGATTTTTGGTGCATACGGTGCCGTATTCCGAAATGCGGGAACTCTCATGCGAGCATTCATGCTGCCGATTCTGGCACTGCTTGTTCTGAGTGCGGTTCGAGACGCAATGACAGCGAGCTTTCTCAAAACAGCGCTTTTATGGTTCATCGCTCTGCCGTTCGCAACGTTGATCGCGATGGCCTGTCATCGGGTCGTACAGGTCGGACCCGACGCACTTAACAATCCATGGTCTGTGTACTGGACCAAGCGGGAGACCGCGTATTTCATCAACCTGATCATACTCAGCGTTGTAATGTTGCTGGGGAGCTTTATTTTCGGTGTTATCTTTTTGATGAGCCCCGAAACACCCTTCGGCATCAGTACGCCGTGGCTGGGCCTGGTACTGACTTATGTTGCTGTCGCATATATCCAGGGACGATTCAGCATGGTCCTGCCAGTCAGTGCGGTGGGCAAAAACATGTTTCTGTCAGGTTCCTGGTATCTGACGGCGGGCAATGGGCCAAGGATGACAATTATCCTGCTTGTTCCGATTGCGGTCATGTTTGCCATTACGTCGATGCTTCAGCCAGCATTACTTCAGTTCCCCGATATTGCGAATTTGTTGATCAACTTGTTGATCTACGTCCTCAGCTTTGCCGTGGAAATTGCAGCGCTGTCGCTTAGTTATCAGTTTCTTCGGGACTCTGCAAAAAGCAGCAATTGACCACAATGGGTACGGACCAGCACAGTGAACCACGCGTTTTTATCGGTATGCCCATCTACAACGAGGAGCGCTTTCTGGCGCTCGCTATCGAATCGCTAAGGTCGCAGGAATATTCCAATATTCAGATACTTATATCCGACAACGCGTCGACGGACCGGACGGGCGAAATCGGCCGGAAAGCCGCCGACGAAGATGAGCGCATTACGTATTTGCGCACCGACAGCAATATTGGTGCCATCGCAAATTTCCGTCTCGTGCTCGAGAAGGCCGACGGAGACTACTTCATGTGGGCTGCCGGTCATGATGTCTGGTCGCCGAACCTGATTGCCGAAAGCGTCGCTATTCTTGAAGGAAACAAGACGGCAACGCTCGCGTTCGCATCGTCGTATTGGATCAACGCAGCCGGCGAACGAGACAATCGTGACACGGACTACCCGGATACTCGGCACAAGAGCGTCTTCTCAAGATTCTTTACCGTATTCTGGGGGAATATGCATCCGGTGCTTGGACTGATGCGTATGCGGAACCTGAAGCAAACTCACGGCATGCAGAATTTCGCCGGTGCCGACCTCGTGCTGTTGTCCGAGATGATCCTGATGGGCGATTTTGTGCATGCGCCGAATGCATGGTGGGATCGACGCGACGTTCGCAAGAAAGAGACGCATGCTGAGCGAATGGAACGCTATGCCGACCCGCAGTTTGGACAGGCAACCACGGCGTTAGATCGACGCTTTCCTTTGCTGCGGCTACCCATTGCTTTGATCGGCGTAGTTTGGAGGGCACCGATTACCTGGTCGCAACGGTTGCTGATCCTGGCTGCACTGCTGCCGCTCCTTCCCATCCGCTATGTAGTTGGTCGCCGCAAAGCGAACGCGAATCGCGACTGATGAAGGGCAAGATCGTCAGGGTTCTCAAGTTACTTTTTACGCCGGTCGCCTTTGCTTTCCTGCTGTACTTCGCGTGGCGATCAAGAAGCGACCTTGCCAGTCTGATAAGAAATGCATCACTCCTGTATATCGCTCTCGCCGCAATCGTTTGGGGAATGCTGCATGCCCTCTCACCGCTCATTGCGGTCGTCCTGTTGAATGCCTGCGGCGCGAATGTCAGTTGGCGCCAGGCGTTCGCCACACACGCGGCACGACTACCTGCCCGCTATCTGCCAGGCGGTATCTGGCACACGGTGGGGCGGG
>DDIP01000152.1:0-425 GCA_002338605.1 Proteobacteria bacterium UBA1847
AGGCTTGCAGCACAACCCGGGCAAGACGCGCCAGAAGACGGTTGGTCATGCCTGCTGCGGCATTTTGTTCGTGGATCAGCAATGGTCGGCGAGTCAGCCAGGCGGCGACACCACCGGGACCGCTTGCAAATCCACCCATACCGAGTACGACAGCAGGACGACGGCGAAAAATAACGGCGAGCGATTGCAGTAATGCCCATGCCAGTTGCAAGGGCGCCACGATCAACGCGAGCCCACCCTTCCGGCGCAACCCTTTAACGCTGATCCATTCCATATCGATCCCGGCTTGCGGCACAATGCGGGACTCAAGACCCAGGCGCGTGCCTAGCCAGACGACTTCACGCGAGTGCGCCTGCAAAGCGCGGGCAACGGCCAGTGCCGGGTAGACATGTCCACCGGTTCCACCTGCCATGACGAGTATCGGG
>DDIP01000152.1:554-4635 GCA_002338605.1 Proteobacteria bacterium UBA1847
GCTTGCCGCCCTTGCCGCCGCGTTTACGATTGACAGGCTTTGCATCAACTGCGAGTTCATGATGAATCCGTAGCAGGAGCGCAATGCAGATCATCGTGATGATCAGGCTGCTGCGCCCATAGCTGATCAGCGGCAACGTCAGTCCCTTGGTCGGTAGCAGCCCCATATTGACGCCGATGTTTATAAATGCCTGGATACCAAGCCACGTGCCAAGACCAATGGCGATATAGGCCTCGAAGAAACGCTCCGCATCGGCCGCGCGCATCGCGAGCTTGAAGACACGCCACAACAGCGCGAGAAACAGCGCAATTAACAGCAGCGATCCTGCGAGTCCAAACTCTTCGGCGTACACCGCGAAAACGAAGTCTGTGTGTGCCTCCGGCAGGTAGAAAAGTTTCTGCACGCTGTCGCCAAGCCCGACGCCAAACCATTCGCCTCGGCCAATGGCGATCAACGACTGTGTTAACTGGAATCCCGAATTGAACGGATCCGCCCAGGGGTCGAGGAAGCCGGTCAGCCGCTGCATCCGGTACGGCGAAGCAACGGCCAATGCCGCCAGCGCGACAAGCGCGGCCGTGAAGAACACCAGAAAATCACGGATTCTCGCACCAGCGACAAACATCATGGCCAGCGCCGTCGCCAGCAACACAACCGTTGCACCGAAATCCGGCTCCGCGAGCAACAGCACGCACGCAATGCTCAAAACAATCATGGGTCGCAAAAAGCCGGTGAATTCCTCGCGCACACTCTTGTTGCGGCGCACCAGGTAGCCTGCGAGATAAAGAATGAAACACAATCGTGCAGGTTCGGACACCTGCAAATTCATGATACCGATTCGAACCCAGCGCGTGCTACCGTTCACTTCGCGACCGACACCCGGAATCAACACGACCATCAGCAATACCAGGCCGAGTAACAGCATTACCGGACCGAGGCTTTTCCAGACTTGCATCGGCACAAACAGGCACACAAACCCGGCACCGGCACCAATGGCAGCAGCCAGCAACTGCCGTTGAATATAGAAGAACGGGTTATTCGTCACGTTGTCGGAAATCGAGATTGATGCCGATGCCAAGATAACGAAGCCGCCCATCAACAGGGCCATAACCAGGCCCAGCATGACCGGATCGATCTGCAATTCAGTCTTGATTCGTGCCGGGAACGGCATTGTTACGCTGCGGGTCGTCATCGCTTCAACGCCTTCACCGCTTCGCAAAATGTGTCACCACGATGCATGTAGTTTCGGTACTGGTCGAGGCTTGCACAGGCCGGAGCGAGCAGCACCGTGTCGCCCGACTCGGCACATTTCTGTGCCATGCTGACTGCTGCGCCCATCGTGTCCGCGAAATGCACCGGCATAACCGTGTCCAGCGCATGCGCGATCTTTTCGGCGTCTTTGCCGATGAGAACTGCACCGCGCAACTTGCCTTCGACTGCGGTCGACAGTTCGCTGAAATCGCCGCCCTTGCCGTCGCCTCCTGCAATCAACACGAGCATCGGCTTCACGGACTGAATCGACGCAATCGCGGCGGCGACATTTGTCGCCTTGGAATCGTTGATGTAGTCGACGGCGCCGATACGAGCAACAAACTGCATGCGGTGAGGCAGTCCGGGAAATTCGACCAGAACCTGCAACATGGCGCGCATATCAAGTCCCAGCAATTCACCGGCGGCCAGTGCGGCCAGTGCATTCAGCTGATTGTGCGCACCGAACATCGCCAACTCCCGGCATGAGAGCAACAATGTTGCGCCGCGGGCCAGGTAAGTTTCGCCATCATCCCTACGCAATCCATACTGGCCGTCATGCGGCTCGTCGGCGCCAAAGCTGATTCTGTCCCGGCGACGACTCGCGTGCTCTGCCGCCACGGCATCGGCCCGATTGAAAACGGCGGCGTCCGCTTCGCGAAAGACCCGGTACTTGGCGTTGCGATACTCCGCTTCGTCCGAGTGCCAGTCCAGATGATCCGGCGATACGTTTAACAGGACCGCCACTTTGGCCGGGAGTTTCTGTGTGCGATGCAGCTGAAAACTCGACAATTCCAACACGAAAAGCTCGGGCGTTTTCTCAGCCAGTAGGTCGAGTGCCGGTTCACCCAGGTTGCCGCCAGCGAGTACACTGCGACCGTCTGCCCTGCACATCTGGTACAGCAAGCTCGTAACCGTACTTTTGCCGTTCGAACCAGTAATCGCGACGAAAGGCGCTGTTGCCTCGCGTGCAAACAGCTCGATGTCGGACACGATCTCGACGTTGCCGGCAATCGCGCTCTGCAGGATCGGCTGACTATCCGGAACACCGGGTGATGCGATAATGCGGCTGATCGATTCTGGCAACCTGGCATCGCCTTGCAAGATTTCGGCATCAGGCCGGATCGCGTGCAGTTCTTCCAGGCCCGGAGGTTCGTTGCGGCTATCGAAATATCGCGCAGTCTGACCGCATCTTTCCAGGTACCGGGCAATCGACAAGCCTGTCGCGCCGAGGCCGACGACCAGGTTCACCGGAACAATCGCTTTTTTACGGGCGGCGCTCATCGTATTTTCAGACTCGCCAGGCCGACCAGCACAAGAATGACCGTGATAATCCAGAATCGAACGATCACTTTCGGCTCCGCCCAGCCCTTCAGTTCGAAGTGATGATGCAAGGGCGCCATTCGGAAAACGCGCTTGCCGGTAAGTTTGAAAGACGCGACCTGGATAATGACAGACAGGGTTTCCACAACGAAAACGCCGCCCATGATCGCCAGCACGATTTCCTGACGCACGATGACGGCGACGGCACCCAACGCCGCGCCGAGCGACAGTGCGCCTATATCGCCCATGAATACCTGGGCCGGATAGGTATTGAACCAGAGGAAGCCCAAACCTGCGCCCGCAATCGCAGCACAAAACACCATGATTTCGCCGGTACCGGCAACGTAGGGAATTCCAAGGTATTCGGAAAAATTGGTGTTCCCCGTGACGTAGGCAAACAGCCCGAGTGCACCTCCAACCAGCACAGTCGGCATGATCGCGAGACCGTCAAGGCCGTCCGTCAGGTTCACAGCATTGCTGAAACCAACAATAAAAATGTACGTTACGGCGACCTGAAACATGCCAAGCGGGATCGCCAGATCCTTGAAATACGGAATCAACAATGAAGTCTGAACAACTTCATCGGTCGCCGTAACGTACAGAGCAATGGCGGCTATAATCGCCGCGCTGGACTGCCAGAAGAGCTTCTGTTTTGCCGATATGCCGGCGGGGTTTTGCAATACAAGTTTCTTGTAGTCATCGATATAGCCGATGACACCAAATGACAAGGTGACGAATAGCACAATCCAGACGAAGTGGTTTTCAAGGTCAGCCCAGAGCACGGTTGCCACCGAGATCGCCGTCAGAATCAACGCGCCTCCCATCGTGGGAGTACCGGCTTTTAACAAGTGTGTTTCCGGGCCGTCGTCACGTACAGGCTGGCCGAGCTGGTTGACGCTCAAGCTCTTGATCATGCGTGGCCCGATGATGAACGATATCGCCAGGGCGGTCAGCGCACCGAGAATCGCGCGCATGGTCAGGTAGTTGAAGACGTTAAATCCGGATTCAAATTGCGCCAGGTATTCTGTGAGGTAGAGCAACATCAGGCTTTTTTCCTCACAGCATCGGCCGCATGCATTGCGACTATGACTCGTTCCATGCGCATCGATCGCGAGCCCTTGACCAGCACATTGACCGATGCAGTCACAAGTTCGAGATCCGTCAGCAGGGCATCAAGGCTGCCATACCAAGTGGCACCTTCACCGAACCCCTCGACATAATTTCGAGCGAGATCGCCGAACGCGAACAGGCGGTCAACCCCGCACGCTCGCGCCGACGCCCCAACCTCGCGATGCAGATCCTCTGCATCTTCTCCGAGTTCTTTCATGTCGCCCAGAACGAGCCAGCTCTCGCCACTAAGGCCCGCCAGAAATTCAGCGGCAACAACAACCGACAAGGGATTCGCGTTGTAGGTGTCATCAAACAGCGCACACCCGTTGATTCCGGGGAGCGGCTGCAGGCGACCGCCGACCGGTGTCACACTTTCCAAAGCGTGCTGGATAGTTTCTGCGTC
>DDIP01000053.1:0-483 GCA_002338605.1 Proteobacteria bacterium UBA1847
CAATCCGATATTGATCGGGACCGACATCCTGCCCAAGTTATTCGAAAGCAGTTATCTCCTTCTCCCCTTACTGTGGGAATTACGGTTTCTAGTATGGTCGCGGCCTTGGGCAGTCCGTCCCCGGCGGCTTTGTTTATCGCGGATCCGCGATTCCCGACCTCGTCGGGTGGTATCTGTTTGGCGACTTCGTCTCGGGACGGTTATTTGGCATTCCGGCAGACAGTACGCCGGGTGTTTCACCATCCGTTCTTGCCGAGACGGGCCTGCAAATTGTCAGTTTTGGTGAGGCCGATGACGGCGATTTATTCATCGTTCATTTCGGTGGCACCCTTCATCAAATAGTCGACCTGCCCTAGACCCACTATTGCGCTAGACTCGGCTGCCAATTCCGATGACAAATGCAAGGGTGAAACGTGGCAGTCAAGAGTGATACCGAAATCGCACAGGCGGCAAATGTTCTTCCGATCCAGGAAATCGGCGCCA
>DDIP01000053.1:568-749 GCA_002338605.1 Proteobacteria bacterium UBA1847
CCGATCCAGGAAATCGGCGCCAGGCTTAAAATTCCAAACGAAGCATTAATTCCTTACGGGCACGACAAGGCCAAGGTCAGTGCTGATTTCATCAAGGCGAATGGCAAGTCCGGAAACGGCAAACTCGTGCTGGTTACCGCGGTCTCGCCGACACCGGCGGGCGAGGGCAAGACGACGACCA
>DDIP01000053.1:839-6313 GCA_002338605.1 Proteobacteria bacterium UBA1847
GGCGAGGGCAAGACGACGACCACGGTCGGCCTGGGCGATGGCCTGAACCGGATTGGAAAAAATGCGGTTATCTGTTTGCGCGAACCCAGCCTGGGTCCCTGTTTTGGCATGAAAGGTGGCGCGGCGGGTGGCGGCTACGCCCAGGTCGTGCCAATGACCGATATCAACCTGCATTTCACCGGAGATTTTCACGCGATCGGCGCCGCGAACAATCTGCTTGCGGCATTGATCGACAATCACATGCATTGGGATAACGAGCTCAACATCGATCCTCGCCGCGTAGCCTGGCGACGGGTGGTCGATATGAATGACCGGGCGTTGCGTACGGTTACATCGGGTCTTGGTGGTTATCACAATGGGGTCGTTCGCGAAGCCGGCTTTGATATCACGGTTGCCTCCGAGGTCATGGCGATATTTTGCCTGGCGACGGATCTTTCGGATCTAGAGAATCGGCTTGGCAATATCGTACTGGGTTATACGCGAAAGAATGAACCGGTCACGGTTCGACAGCTCAACGCGCAGGGTGCGATGACCGCATTGTTGCGCGATTCCTTGCAGCCCAATCTCGTACAGACAATGGAGAACAATCCGGCCTTCATGCACGGCGGGCCATTCGCGAATATTGCACATGGTTGCAATTCAGTGGTCGCGACAACCACCGCGTTGAAACTGGCGGACTACGTCATCACCGAAGCAGGTTTCGGTGCGGACCTCGGCGCAGAGAAATTTTTCAACATCAAATGTCGCAAAGCAGGTCTTGAGCCCGATGCAGTCGTGTTGGTCGCAACGATCAGAGCCCTGAAAATGCACGGTGGCGTCGCCGTCGACGATCTTGGAACGGAAAACCTGAAGGCGCTCGGCGAAGGCTGCAAGAACCTCGAGCGCCATATCCGGAATCTTGGCAAGTTCGGCGTGCCTGTCGTTGTCGCGATCAATCACTTTACGGCTGACACCGACGCGGAAGTCAAGCTTGTGCAGGAGTATTGCGCCCGGTACCACGTTAAGGCGATCAGGTGCACGCATTGGGCGGACGGCGGCAACGGTACGACCGAAATCGCCGAGCATGTCGTCACACTGTGTGAAAGCGGCGCCGCACAATTTCGAACCTTGTACGAAGACGATATGCCGCTATGGGAGAAGACAGCGACGATCGCACGCGAAATCTATGGAGCAGACGATATTATTGCTGACAAGAAGATTCGTGAGCAGTTCGCGCAGTTTGAAAAAGAAGGCTATGGCAACTACCCGATTTGCATGGCGAAAACACAATACAGCTTTTCGACGGACCCGAATTTGCGTGGCGCGCCAAGCGGCCATGTCGTACCCATTCGCGAAATTCGACTCGCGGCGGGCGCCGAATTCATTGTCGTTGTTTGCGGAGCCATCATGACCATGCCGGGCCTGCCACGCGTGCCCGCTGCAAACGGCATTCGGGTCAACAAGCATGGACAGATCGAGGGATTATTCTAGGACGATGCACGATCGGGATTTTGCGCTGGGGGTCACGATGTCGACTCAACCAGTTGATGGCTGTCAGCGGCGGTCAGTGTGCAGCCGTAGACTTTCTTGAGCTGCTTGATGGCCGATTGCGTATCGTCCGAAAACGGTGCCTTGCCTTCGAACGCGTGCAAAACAATGCCTTCCAGCAGGTCGCCCAGGGACAGGTCAGTGTATTCCGCGACACCTTTCAGGACTTTGAGCAGTGATGACTCGATTCGAACCCCGGTCTGGGTTCGTTTGATCGTGGTAGCTGGCATGACAGACGGTCCTGTTGATTGGTAGTATGGTAACATTATAACAATGTAATAAACGCTGTTCAAGTGCCTGTTTCTCGTTACAGTCCGTCAGCGGGAGTGACAGCGCCTGAAGTCCTTGAATCTCATTGGAATCGAGTGGGATGCCAACACTGGAAGAATTGCGAGAAGGTTTTACGCTCGGCAACTGCGAGGTAATGCCCCACGAGGGCGTGATTCGACGCGATGGCGAAGTTCTGCGACCTGAGCCGCAAACCTGGCGTGTGCTAATGGCACTTGCCGTTCGCGACGGCAAACTGGTCACCAAAGAGGACCTGGTCAGGGAAGTATGGGATGGCCGGGCGGTCGCCGATGATCCGATCAATCGCGCGATCCGGGAAGTCCGCAAGTGTTTCGGCGACTCGGCAAAGGCGCCAACCTATCTCGAGACCCTGCACAAGCGCGGCTATCGCCTTCTGCAAAAGGTCGAGCCGCTCAAACGCGAGATCAAAGACAGGAGCGCAACGGAGATTTCGGTGCCCGCCTTGCGTCGCTGGAAGCTGGCAGCCGCAGTGTTGGCGGTCAGCGTCATTGTCATCCTTGCTGTGACCCAAGTCAGGATCAGCCCACCGCCGCCCGTTCGCTCGATTGCCATTCTGCCATTCGAGAACCTGAGTGGTCGTGCGTCCGATGAGTACATCGTCTCCGGGCTCAAGGTTGCGTTGGTCCAGGCCCTGCACGGCATGCAGGATTTCGTTGTCAAGAACGGTGCGGTCAGCTACCAAATGGAGCCTGACGAAATCGCGACTTTGCTCGGCGTCGAAAGCGTTCTGATCGGAACGCTGCAACGGAGCGGTGATTTGCTTCGCGTCAGCTATTTCATTTCGACAGATGGACAGGTGGAATTCTCAGACAGCGTTGAGGGTATGGTAAGTGATCTGTTCTCCTTGCAGGAAAAACTTGCAACCGCAGTCCGTGCGAATCTGGGCGATGACCTGACACCGGCGTTAATCACCGGGCATCGGCCAGGCAGCGAAGCGTATGACAGCTACATGCGGGGCATGTATGCGCTGGAGCATCGCGGCGAACCCGGTCGACTTGAAGAGGCGATTGTGCTGTTCCAGGCTGCGATCGAGCGCGACCGGCAATACGGACCGTCTTACCTGGCGTTGGCGACCGCGTATGCCTTGATGCCCGACTACCGTGCATTGCCGCTGGATGAAATGAACCGCATGGCCCTGGCGGTAATCGAGTCGGGAGTTTCGGTTGACCCCGTCATCAGTAATGCAGCGGGCGCAATTTACGGCTTCGTTTATCACAAGGAAAAGCGCTGGCAGGAGGCAGAGGAGGCGTATCGACGCGCCGTGGGTGCGTCAGTCATTGATTCCAATGCATTCAATTGGTACTCACGAATGCTGTCAAGCGTCGGGAGAATGGATGCCGCGCTGGCGCAAGCACTGCGTGCCCTTGAACTGGATCCGCGCTCGACCGTCAACAACAGCCGTGCGGCGATTGCCTACACATGGCTCGGTGATTCCGAAAAGGCCCGGGAGTATTTCGTGCGGGCAAATCACCTGGGCGCGAAAGGACCGACCCACATGCTCGCGTACGCGTTCTTGTTGTCGCGCGACGGTGACATTGAGCTTGCCAGAAACGTGGCTACGGTCGGCATGGAACTCGCGGGCGATGATACGAGCTGGATTGGCCCGGTTTTTGACGCCTTTGCCGATCCACAGAAGATTCCTGCGGCGCTGGCGGTACTCGATACGGCGTCTGCCTCGCCTCAAGTGCAGTTTACGGCGAGGACGCTGTTCGGCGATACCGATGGCGCGATGGAGATTGCCAGGCAACTGGAACAACCGGGTGAGGTTTTTGAAATGGACCTGTTGTTCGTACCCGAGCTTAAAGCGATTCGCCAACACCCGGACTTCATGCCATTGATGGAACGCCTGGGTATAACCGAATACTGGCGGCAAAATGCTTGCGAATTTCGTGACGATCGAGTCGTTTGTGACAGTCGCTAATCATCCTGTGTGACACGCCGGGAGCGCTTGAGTGCACTGCGCCGACTCTTGGCGTCAAGTCGTTTCTGGTGCGCCTTTTTCCCAGGCCGCGTTCGGACACGCCGCTTCGGCTCACGCATTGCGCTGCTGAGCAGTTCCGTGAGTCTGGCCAGGGCTGCCTGACGGTTGCGGTCCTGGCTCTTGTAAGCCTGCGACTTGATGACGATCACACCGTCATCGGTGATCCTGTGATCGGAAATCTGCAGTAGTCGGCTCTTGACCCGCTCCGGAATCGCCGCGCTCTGGCGCGCGTCGAATCGCAGGTGAATCGCCGTTGCAACCTTGTTGACGTTCTGGCCGCCGGCACCCTGCGAGCGAATCGCCGTCAATGTAATTTCGGACATTGGAATGCGGAGTGTGTCCGAAATGTCGAGAGTGTCCACGTTAGCCTCAATGTGTGAGAATGCGCCTCAATAATCCCCATCGGCGCAATGAATGCAAGTTCGCAATCTTTCGGTCCTCATCGTTTGCCAGCTGATATCGACAAGCGGTTCGATTGTCATGGTGACGCTCGGCGGAATTATCGGCACGGATCTGGCAACAAACAAGGCGTTCGCGACTCTGCCGCTGTCAGTCATGGTTATTGCAGTCGCCGCCACGACTATTCCGGCAACCATGCTGATGCGCAAAATCGGTCGCCGCAAGAGTTTTTCGATCGCCTCGCTTTCAGCTGTACTTGCGTTGTTCGTCGCAGTATTGGCGCTCGGGCAGTCCAGTTTCCTTTTGTACAATCTTGCCGTCATGTTATTCGGAGTCAACATGGCGTTCACGTATCAGTATCGATATGCCGCGGCGGAAAGTGTCGATGAAAAATATGTTCCGCGTGCAATTTCACTGGTACTGGTTGGTTCAATCGGGGCAGCCTTCGTCGGCAAGGAACTGGCAACACGCGGCCAGTTCTGGATCGACGGTGTCCCTTATGCCGGAACCATGGCTGTCCTGGCGGGCCTGTATCTGTTGCAGGCGCTCCTGTTCCAGTTGATGGGCCCGGGCCGGGACACGAGCGAAACCGAGAAGCTGCAGCCGGGTCGCTCTTTGGGCGAGATCGTGCGGCAGCCATTGTTCATTGTCGCGGTTCTTGGCGCAACGACCGGCTTTGGACTCATGACGCTGATCATGACGGCGACACCGCTGAGCATGCACGTCAACGATCATTTCTCACTGGAGGAAACGGCAAGCGTCATCCGCGCTCATGTCCTCGGAATGTATGCACCGTCACTCGTGACCGGCTTCCTGATCGAAAAGCTGGGTGTTCTAAAGCTGATGTTCGCCGGAGCCCTTGGGTTGCTGGTAGCGGTGATCGTGGGACTGCAGGGCCACACGCTTCTGCACTACTGGTGGGCACTGGTATTGCTCGGTGTCAGCTGGAACTTCCTGTACGTCGGCGGTACAACGATGTTGACATACACGTACCTGTCGTCGGAGCGGTTCAGGGCGCAGGCTGTCAACGAGTTCCTGATATTCGGGACATCGGCAACTGCCTCATTGCTCGCCGGCGCTGTCATTCATTTCTTTGGCTGGAAGACACTCATGCTCGTCCCGGTGCCGTTCTTGCTGTTTATTTGTACTGCCCTGGTCCTGGTCAGGAACAATCGGCAGCTGCATTCGCGGGGGAAAACACGTGGCTGAGAAAGCGGATTTACGGACCTTGCTGAACGACGCTGCGAGGCGAAGTATT
>DDIP01000355.1 GCA_002338605.1 Proteobacteria bacterium UBA1847
GCCGCGAGACGCGCCAGGGCGAGGTCCTGATTCAGACTGCATTTCCGGCGAATGCATTCTGGAAAACGCTGATCGAGGGCGGCTACCGGCACGCGTCAGATGAGGCGATCCTGGAACGCGAGCAGACTCGCTGGCCGCCATTTACCTGGCTTGCCCTGCTGCGCTCCGCTGCCCACAAGAAGGCTGATGCCCATCGTTTCCTGATCAATGCGAGGCAGCGAATTAGCCAGAACAGTGACAAAACGCTTCGCGTGCTCGGCCCGGTCGATGCGCCGATGGCCCGCAAGGCAGGGCGCTACCGGGCACAGCTGCTGCTGCAAAGCAGTGATCGTGCCGGCCTGCATCGCGTGCTCAGCGAATTGCGACCGGCGCTCGAAAGTGACACAACGGCGCGCAAGGTGCGCTGGTCGATTGATGTTGATCCGATTGAGTTGTTTTAAGGGAGCATTTTCAGCTCGCCCTATACACTCCGCGATAACCCGGTAGAATTGCCCGCTCGCCGAATCTGACCGCACCTGCAAATGAAACATATAGTCGCGAAACTCGTTACCAAAGCCCTTTCCGGACTGCCCGAACTCAATTCAGCAGTCGGCGAGCTGGACCTGGCCACGACCGTCGAACGCACGCGTGAAGCCAGCCATGGCGATTTCGCGAGCAATGTCGCAATGCAGCTTGCGCGGCCGGCACGGAAGAACCCTCGCGAAATCGCCACGGCGATCGTCAAGGCCCTCGGTGACAGCGAAGAGGTTGAGAAGATTGAGGTCGCCGGTCCGGGTTTCATTAATTTCCACATGAGCGCGGCTGCCTTTCACTCGGAATTGAAAACAGTTCTGTCCGAAGGCAGTCATTACGGTCGCCAACCGGCCAAAGAACGACCGAAAGTTCTGCTGGAGTTCATTTCGGCGAACCCGACCGGCCCACTGCACGTGGGCCATGGGCGGCACGCTGCCTACGGAGCAACACTCGCCAACCTGCTCGAGGCCGCCGGTCTTAGCGTGCATCGCGAGTACTATGTCAACGATGCCGGCCGACAGATGGACATTCTCGGTGCCAGCGTCTGGTTGCGCTGGCTAAGCGCCAACGGCATCAATATCCCGTTTCCGAAGGCGGGTTATCGCGGCGATTATATTCGCGATATTGCCGCCGAAATCAACGACGCGGGTATTGAAGCGTTTGATAAAGACGTTGTCCTCGACGGGGTACCACCGGATGGCAGCGATGAAAACACCGATGAAGAAAAGGCCGGGCGCGAAGCCTACATCGAGGCTTTGATCACGAAGGCGAAGTCGCTGAATGGCGAGGATGGTTTCGATCAAATACGCCAGCAGGCACTGGATTCCATTCTCGACGATATCAAGGATGACCTTGCCGAGTTTGGCGTAACTTTCGACAAGTGGTACTCGGAACAGGGCCTGACCAGGACGGGGCGGGTTGACGACGCGCTGGCTGTGCTGGAAAAGCGCGGCCTCTTATATAAGAAGGACGGCGCGACCTGGTTCCCCGCCACGGATTTCGGCGATGAAAAAGACCGGGTTGTCATTCGTGAGAACGGCGTCAAAACCTACTTCGCATCGGACATTGCCTATCACTTCGACAAGCGTGAGCGTGGCTTCGACTATCTGATCGATATCCTCGGAGCAGACCACCATGGCTACGTGTCTCGGGTGCGTGCGGGTCTCGAAGCGATGGGGTATCGTGGTGATGACCTCGAGGTGCAACTTGTGCAGTTCGTTTCGCTGTATCGCGGCGGCGAGAAGGTACAGATGTCAACGCGGTCCGGCAAGTTCGACACGCTGCGCAAGCTGCGTGCCGAAGTCGGCAATGACGCGGCGCGCTTTTATTACGTGATGCGGTCGAACGACCAGCCGCTGGATTTCGACCTCGATGTCGCAACATCACAATCCAATGACAATCCCGTGTACTACATTCAGTACGCCCATGCCCGCATTGCACGTGTTTTCAGCAAGGCCGACGAACTTGGCATGAGCTGGAATCACGAAAACGGACTTGCCAACCTGCCGTTGCTGGTTGCGGCGCAGGAAAAATCGCTGATGTCGGCGATGAGCCATTATCCCGAGATTCTCGAGCTTGCCGCGCGCAATCGTGCACCGCAAACACTGGTTCATTACTTGCGCGATCTCGTCAGCGACTTTCATTCCAGTTACAACGCGCACAAGGTGTTGGTCGACGACGACGCGTTGCGTGATGCACGTCTCGCCCTGTACAAAGCCGTCAAGATCGTGGTTGCCAATGGCCTGGCAATAATCGGGGTCTCGGCCCCGGACGAGATGTAATGGCGAAGCGCAGAAAAAGACGGTCGACAAGCCACAACAAGCAGTCTGAATATCCGGGCTGGGTTTGGATGGTTTTCGGCCTGGCGATCGGCCTGTCCGTTGCATTTGCCGTCTACGTCAATGACCGTGAGCCGGCAACGCAAGTTGCCACCGTACCCAAAGAACCTGCAAGCCTGCAGGACTCCATAGACCACAACAGCGAAGAGGCGGCGCCGGACGCGCCCGCACCGAAGCCCGTTGAGGACCGATTCGACTTTTACAAGATGCTACCCGCTTTCGAAATGATCATCGAAAGCGACAAGCCGGCCGTTGACCGGGATGTCGAGCCGAAAGCCATCGATGAACCCGGTGTCTACATGCTGCAGGCGGGATCATTCTCGACGCACAATGATGCGGACCGGCGAAAAGCCGAACTCGCGCTTCACGGCATTGAGTCGCGAGTGCAACGTGCCCGGGTCAACAATCGCGACTATTACCGCGTCTATATCGGCCCGATCGACGATCTTGGCAAACTCAATGTCACACGCAGCCGGCTCCGGGCAGCACAGATTGACGTCATGCGAATTCGCCTTGGTGACTAGTACCATAAGAAGTCTCGCGATTATTGCGGCGCTGCAACTTGCGGCCTGCTCGACCGCCGTTCAGCTGCCGAACCCCGAAACCACACCCGAAACACTT